>NZ_PCYV01000063.1:0-3140 GCF_002553785.1 Lactobacillus sp. UMNPBX15 | reverse complement strand
ATTAAAAAATCAATTTACGAGAAAGATCTATTTACACAAAAGATTTGACAGTTTCATCTGATCAGCAAGATCATCAAGGGTGATAAAACTCTTATTACTGATAAGATGATAAATAATAAAAGATTCTCTTTTTACTGGATCATTTAAATCCAATTCACCTTTAAGAAACTGAGTTTCTAAATGTAAAAAGTCCGGATAGTTATTTATAATTAATTGATATCTATTAGACTCCTTTAAAACTTGTGCCGTATCTCCCAATACATTGTTTAATTCATTAATTCTGTTAGTAACAGTTCTTTTTGAAACATTTCCATAATAAGCAATATCCTGTGTTGTCATAGAGCCATTTTCAATGAGAAGTTTTAAAAGCTTAAATAAGTAACTATCCATTTTTATCCCCTCTGTCTCTAGCCTCTTGACTTGCCTCCTGCTACATTAATGGTTACCCCTGTAATATAGCTTGATCTATCTGATAACAAGTAGGCTACTAAATCTGCTACTTCATACAAATGGCCACTTCTACCCATTGGAGTAGTTGTTGTGCTCTTATAACCTGCTCTTAATTGATCTACTGTAATATTTCTAGTGTAAGCTAGTGCATTTTCATAACTTGGGGTTCTTAAGCCAGTTGCTTCCATAATCCCAGGAGCTACACCTGCTACACGTACATTAAATTTACCAAGTTCTTTTGCCCACGAACGAGTAAATCCATTGATTGCACCCTTAGTAGCTGAATAAATGCTTTGACCTTGTGAGCCCTCAAGACCAGCTTCACTTGACATATTAACGATTACACCGTGTTTTTGGTTAACTAGATATCTACCGACTGCTTGTGACATTAACATCACGCTCTTAACATTAACGGTAAACATCTTTATCCAATCTTTTTCAGTCATTTCATATTGACTTTCTGGTTTCTTGTCATCTACTAAAAGTCTTGGTAAGTTAATACCTGCGTTATTTACCACACCGTCTAAGTGATCATATTCTTTTATGGTTGCTTTTACTGTGGCATCCACATCATCTTTATTAGTTACATCTGTTTGATAGAAAGTTAGATTTTCATGTGTCACTTTAGGTTCATTTAAATCAGCATCTACAACTTTTGCACCTTGTTCAAGCAACTCTTTTACAATGGCTGCTCCAATCCCTGATGACCCGCCAGTTACAATGTAAACTCTGTCTCTAATGTTTAACCAATCTGTCATTTTTATTTCCTTTCTATGTTTCTGATTACATTATTAGTATAGTGCAATCGCTTACATAGCTTAATAACCTCTTTTTCTTGTCGATTGGAAAATATAAGTATCATGTTTAATTGAAACTTATATATTAAGATTTAACATAATTGGGATATCTGCCATATTTTGTAAAGAATATAATTGCTTTTAAATTTTGCAATCTGCTTTTAGTTAAATTAAAAGAGTCTTACACCGAAATACTTAATTATAATATCGCTGCAAGACTCTTTGTTATTAGTCTAATAAAGATTTAAATTAAACAATACCTACACTAAACATAATGTAACCAATAACCATTGCTATAAATGGATTAACAACACAAGTTACGAATATATATGGATAGGAATCTTTTAATTTTACATGAGCTACTGAACTTGCCACAACAGGACCACTCGAGAACGGTGAACATCCAGTCCAACCTGAAGACATAACAGCTAATCTATGTAAAGCTGAAAAATTCAAATTCATTGTTGCTAAATGTGTACCAAACGAATTTAACCAAATACCAATACCGCCACTCGCAGAACCTGAAATTCCAGATGCCACACTTACGACTATCATAGAAATCAAATAAACATTGGAATGATTATTTGACAATGCTTTAACAACTTGTGCAAACTGTGGAGAAATTGTTGCAACTCCACCAAAAGCAACTACAGCAGAAGTAGTCATTAAAGCATTAATACCATTTTGTGTGCCAGTTTCAATTGTTTTTTCTAAATGTCCTTTTAATGGCTTGTAGAAAAAGATAAATGCTAAAAGATTTGCAACAAACATAGCAATAACTACAGAAAAGTTAGCATCTAATTTATTTTTTAAAACAAAGATTAAAACTAACATTACAACAATTGGTAAAATAGCTACCCAAAAGTTAATTGATTGAGCTTTTTCTTCTTCTTTTTGATCAATAGACTTATCCAAAACCTCGAAATGCTCGCCTTTATCACTACATTTCTTTTGAGCATGTTTTAAATATAGATAGTTAGCAATAAAAACATATATGCCACAGACAATACCAATCGTGGCACCAGCATAAATATTAGTATGGAAATACTGGGTTGGCATAATATTCTGAATTTGTGGACTCCCTGGTAATGTAGTCATACAAATCGTAGCTGCAATACCTAAAATTGTAGCTGGAAATAACTTAATTGGAATATCTGCTTCTTTAAAAAGAATTACGGCTATAGGATATAAAGTAAAAGCCACTAGATAAGTCATAATCCCCCCATAAGACAAAATTAATGTGACAATCAGTAGAACCAGAATTACACTACTTTTTCCAATTTTATTTACTAAAGTAGAAGCTATTTTAGATGCAGCTCCACTATCTGACATCACTGCACCAAATAAAGCTGAAAGAAAGAAAATTAAGAAAAAGTCTTTTACATAATTTCCCATAGTAGTGGCATAACCTTGAGATAAGCCTTTCCACAAATCTATACCACCAATTAAAATTGCAGCCAAAGAGGCAATCAATGATGCAGGCACCATATTAACACCCTTAAAGATCAAAACAATTAGTATCGCAATGGCAACAATAACACTTAAAATATACATAAACATTTTTATCACCACTTAGATTTCGTATTTTTTCACTTTATTCCAATCCAATTCAATTCCTAATCCAGGCTTATTTTCAGACAAAATATAATTCATCTTTTCATCAGTCTTAAAAGGTTCTTTCATAAGATCAGTTCTTAATGGGTTATAATTTTCCTCTGATTCAACAGGATATGCATTCGGAATTGCTGCTGCCATTTGCAAACTTGCTGCAAAATGAATTGCTCCACCAAATGAATGCATTGAAACTTGCTTATAATGAGCTTCTGCTTCAGCAGCAATTTTTCTACCCAAAGTCAAGTATTATCAATGATTTAAGAAAATAAATTTACTTGT
>NZ_PCYV01000062.1:0-3198 GCF_002553785.1 Lactobacillus sp. UMNPBX15 | reverse complement strand
AAAGAGCTAGTACATTGAAAACTGAATATAATCCAAGCAAAAAACCGAGACAATCAAAGAGAACAGATTGTAGAGCGACCGAGAAGAGAATTCTTGAGTAAGGTCAAGTAGAAAAGGGCGCACGGTGAATGCCTAGGCACTAACAGCCGAAGAAGGACGTGACGAACTACGAAAAGCTTCGGGGAGCGGTAAGTACGCAGTGATCCGGAGATATCCGAATGGGGGAACCCAATGCAGAGATGCATTATTGATTAGTGAATAGATAGCTAATCAAAGGAAGACGCAGTGAACTGAAACATCTAAGTAGCTGCAGGAAGAGAAAGAAAGATCGATTTCCTTAGTAGCGGCGAGCGAAGAGGAAAGAGCCCAAACCAAGTGATTTATCATTTGGGGTTGTAGGACTGCGACGTGGCAGTGTAAGAGATAGTTGAATTATCTGGGAAGGTAAGCCAGAGAGGGTGAGAGCCCCGTAAGCGAAATCTCAAGCACGCCTAGCAGAATCCTGAGTAGGCCGGGACACGAGGAATCCCGGTTGAAACCGCGAGGACCATCTCGCAAGGCTAAATACTAGTTAGTGACCGATAGTGAACCAGTACCGTGAGGGAAAGGTGAAAAGAACCCCGGAAGGGGAGTGAAAAAGAACCTGAAACCGTGTGTCTACAAGTAGTCAAAGCACATTAAAGTGCAATGGCGTGCCTTTTGTAGAATGAACCGGCGAGTTACGTTATCTAGCGAGGTTAAGTCAGAAAAGACGGAGCCGGAGCGAAAGCGAGTCTTAATAGGGCGAAAAGTTAGGTGACGTAGACCCGAAACCAAGTGACCTACCCATGACCAGGCTGAAGGTGTGGTAAAACGCACTGGAGGGCCGAACCCACGTAAGTTAAAAATTGCGGGGATGAGTTGTGGGTAGCGGTGAAATTCCAAACGAACTTGGAGATAGCTGGTTCTCTCCGAAATAGCTTTAGGGCTAGCCTCGTGGAGAGGATAATGGAGGTAGAGCTCTGTTTGGACTAGGGGCCCGTCAGGGGTTACTGAATCCAGATAAACTACGAATTCCAGATATCCATACACGGGAGTCAGACTGCGAGTGATAAGATCCGTAGTCGAAAGGGAAACAGCCCAGATCACCAGTTAAGGTCCCCAAATCTATGCTAAGTGGAAAAGGATGTGGAGTTGCGTAGACAACTAGGACGTTGGCTCAGAAGCAGCCATCATTCAAAGAGTGCGTAATAGCTCACTAGTCGAGTGGCGCTGCGCCGAAAATTTACCGGGGCTAAGCATAGTACCGAAACTGTGGATGTGTTTTAAAGAGCACGTGGTAGGAGAGCGTTCTAAGGGCGGAGAAGTTGAATCGAGAGGATCAATGGAGCGCTTAGAAGTGAGAATGCCGGTATGAGTAGCGAAAGATAGGTGAGAATCCTATCCGCCGAAAGACTAAGGTTTCCTGGGGCAGGCTCGTCCGCCCAGGGTAAGTCGGGACCTAAGGCAAGGCCGAGAGGCGTAGTCGATGGATAACAGGTAGAGATTCCTGTACTGTGTCAAATCGTTAAGAGCGAAGGAGGGACGCAGGAGGTGAAGCACGCATCGCGATGGAACGATGTTCAAGCAACAAGTGCGGTTAAGAGTCAAATGCTTCTAACCAGCAACACGAGTTGTGAAGAGGAGTGAATTAAAAGTAGCGAAGGTGTGGTAATCACACTGCCAAGAAAAGCTTCTAGCCAGAGATGACATACCCGTACCGCAAACCGACACAGGTAGTCGAGTGGAGAACACTAAGGTGAGCGAGAGAACTCTCGTTAAGGAACTCGGCAAAATGACCCCGTAACTTCGGAAGAAGGGGTGCTAGCCAAGAGATTGGTTAGCCGCAGTGAATAGGCCCAAACAACTGTTTATCAAAAACACAGGTCTCTGCAAAATCGTAAGATGACGTATAGAGGCTGACACCTGCCCGGTGCTGGAAGGTTAAGAGGAGAGCTTAGCGTAAGCGAAGGTTTGAATTGAAGCCCCAGTAAACGGCGGCCGTAACTATAACGGTCCTAAGGTAGCGAAATTCCTTGTCGGGTAAGTTCCGACCTGCACGAAAGGTGTAATGATTTGGGCACTGTCTCAACGAGAGACTCGGTGAAATTATAATACCCGTGAAGATGCGGGTTACCCGCGACAGGACGGAAAGACCCCATGGAGCTTCACTGTAGCTTGATATTGAGTATCTTTTAAACATGTACAGGATAGGTAGGAGCCAGAGAAGATAGGACGCTAGTCTTATTGGAGGCAATGTTGGGATACTACCCTTGTTTGAAGGATGCTCTAACCTCGACCTGTAAGCCAGGCCAGGGACAGTGTCAGGTGGGCAGTTTGACTGGGGCGGTCGCCTCCTAAAGTGTAACGGAGGCGCTCAAAGGTTCCCTCAGAATGGTTGGAAATCATTCGCAGAGTGTAAAGGTATAAGGGAGCTTGACTGCGAGAGAGACAACTCGAGCAGGTAGGAAACTAGGACTTAGTGATCTGGTGGTACCGTATGGAAGGGCCATCACTCAACGGATAAAAGCTACCCTGGGGATAACAGGCTTATCTCCCCCAAGAGTTCACATCGACGGGGAGGTTTGGCACCTCGATGTCGGCTCGTCGCATCCTGGGGCTGAAGTCGGTCCCAAGGGTTGGGCTGTTCGCCCATTAAAGCGGCACGCGAGCTGGGTTCAGAACGTCGTGAGACAGTTCGGTCCCTATCCGTCGTGGGCGTAGGAAATTTGAGAGGAGCTGTCCTTAGTACGAGAGGACCGGGATGGACGCACCGCTGGTGTACCAGTTGTTCCGCCAGGAGCATCGCTGGGTAGCTATGTGCGGAAGGGATAAGCGCTGAAAGCATCTAAGTGCGAAGCCCCCCTCAAGATGAGATTTCCTTTGCGTAAGCAGTAAGACACCTCAGAGACGATGAGGTAGATAGGCTGGGAGTGGAAGTCCTGTGAAGGATGGAGCGGACCAGTACTAATCAGTCGAGGACTTGACCAAAGCGAAGCAAACTGGAAGGTTTTTTGCGAGAAGGATTATGTTTAGTTTTGAGTGTAAAAGCTCAAAAGAGTACGGTGGCGAAAGCAAGAAGGATACACCTGTTCCCATGCCGAACACAGAAGTTAAGCTTCTTAACGCCGAAAGTAGTTGGTGGGCAACTGCCTGCGAGGAAAGGAAGCTGCCGTGCTC
>NZ_PCYV01000061.1:0-3259 GCF_002553785.1 Lactobacillus sp. UMNPBX15 | reverse complement strand
CAAACTAATTAAAAATAAAATTTACAATTTACATTGACTTATCACCACATGACTTCTGTAGATTAGATATTTATATTTTACAGGGAAGTCGAACGTATGTCTCTATTTTTAGAATAAAAAAAGCTGACTGCTAGGTCAGCTTGGCCCTATCCATCCCCGCATTAAAATACGGGGATTTTCGGGCGTTTTTCATTAAAGCGGGCTGCAAAGGAGGTCTTTGGATCTCCTTTTTCTTTATCTAAATTATAGCATATTTTTTAAATTAAAAGCCTGCAAAATTAATTGCGAGCTTTCTATTAATGCTTAGTTTTCCCAGTCATAAACCACAACTTTACCGGTCATATGACCACTTTCTACTAATTTATGAGCCTTTCGTAAATTTATTGCATTTAAGGGTTCTAATGACTTAGTCATAGTGCATTTAAGTTTGCCATTATCTAACATCTGGGCAATTTTGTTTAAAATATCATGCTGACTAATCATATCTTCAGTTTGATAATAGGATTTAGTATACATCCATTCCCACGAAAAGTGTGCTTTCTTTTTGGTAAGCAACCTTAAATTTATTGGACGATGATTTTCAGTAATTGAAACAATGTGTCCCTCTGGTTTAATTAACTCACACATTTCTTTCCAATGACCATCTAAATCCTTTAATTCTAGGATGTAATCAACATACTTATATCCTAATTTCCTTACTTGTTTTACCAAGTCTTCACGATGGTTCACAACATAATCTGTGCCGTGATCTTGTGTCCATTTAATACTATCTGGACGGGATGCAGTTGCAATTACTGTTAATCCTGCTAAATGTGCCAATTGTGTAGCTACTGATCCTACTCCCCCAGCACCATTAATAATCAAGATCGTTTTACTCTGATTATTCTCTTGATTCCAAGTTAAACCCATTTGTTCAAATAAGGCTTCATAAGCTGTAAGTGAGGTTAAAGGCATTGCAGCCGCTTCATTATCTTTTAAAGTCTTTGGAGCATGACCAACTATTCTTTCATCAACTAGTTGGTACTCACTATCACTGCCTGATCTAATAAATGAACCTGCATAAAATACCCTGTCACCTTGTTTGAAGAGCCTAACTTTCGACCCTACTTCTTCTACTACACCACATGCATCCCAACCGATCACTTTAGGCGTTTTTAAGACCATATGTCCACTTTTTCTAACTCCAACATCTACTGGGTTAACTGAAACTGCATTAACTTTTACTAACAAGTCATGACCCTTAGCAGTAGGTTTTTCCATATCAAAATCAATCAAACTTTCAGGATCATCAATCTTCAAGTGTTTTTTGAATCCAATTGCTTTCATTTTTATCTTCCTTCCTTATTTACTAATTAATTGTAAGTAAGCCATAGATAAAAACAAGAAGTGAATTTTTCCTTACTAAGTAACAAATTTTTCCCTAGCTTGATTAAATTTAAAGATTTAGAATTGAATTATTATATCGAGGTGAAAGAATGCCACGTCATATTTATAACTGCTCTGAAGGCTGTCCTGTTGAAAGTACACTTCAAATTATTTCAGGTAAATGGAAAAGTGTTATTATCTATCATTTAATCAAGAAAAAACACTGTCGTTTTAATGAATTGCAGAAATTGATGCCTAATTGTTCCAGACGAATGTTGTCACTTCAATTAAAAGAGCTAAAAAGTGATCAAATTATTGATAAAACTATTTTTCCAACAGTACCACCTAAAACAAGTTATCAATTAACTGCATTAGGTGAGACCCTTACCCCATTAATTTTAGAAATGGAAAAATGGGGCGACAAATATAATCAATTGCATGAATAAGAGCCCGCAAACTAATTGCGAGCTTTTTTATCTTGTTCGTCTTCTTTTGCAAACAAAATTTCTGTACAATTATTTTCGCAGAAAGTTTTATGAGCGGCGGTTGTTTTTCCTCCCGGAGGTGAGGCCTATGGTCAATATACTGCAGAAAGGGTTCAACCATGTCGGTTTACGAGAGTATTTCTTTGATGCTTTTGTTCGGTACGTTTGTGTTAGCTCTGCTAACTTACATCGACCATCATCACGACAAAAAATAAAAACGCCGCTCAATGTAATAACTTTGGAAGAGTTATTGAGTAGCGTTCACCGCAAAAAATAATCTTAACCGCCGCTCTTAAAGCGGACTACAAAGGAGGTCTTTGTATCTCCTTTTTCTTTACTTAAATTATAGCATATTTTCCAAAATGAAAACCCGCAAAATTAATTGCGAGCTTTTTCGACATCAATGACCACGGTGTTTTTCTCGACGTTTGACTTGTTTTTGTAAGAAACGTCTTTCTTGTTCTTCACGTTTCCTATCCTTCTTTACCTTTTTCTTGGCTATCTTTGACTGCTCAAATTGTTTTTTCAAAGCTTGTTGTGCTTTGGTACCAATAGCTTTCTTTTGCGTGGCCTTATGAGCCAATCTTTGTGCTCTCTTAGGATTAACATGATAAACTTTTTCTTTTTCCGCTGTAGTTTGATAAAAATGCAGTTTCGAATAATAAAAGTTTACTAGCTTAAGTATCTCTGGCATATGTGGCAATGAATCTCCGTGAAGTAAATGACAAGGCAGGTTTAGGTAGAAACTCCATTTACAATTGGAAGAATCAAAGACCAGGAATTGATGCACTTAATGCAGTTGCAGATGTACTACACACATCAGCCGATTATTTAAGTGGCAAGACAAACAATCCTAGCCCGTCACCTAAAGGTGATGAAACTGGTGGTATTTCTATCGATGGTGAAGTACCATATTTCTATCATGGCTACACTATTCCAGAAGACTACCTGAACATAGTTCGTCAACTTATGGAACGTGATATCAAAAAAGGACTTATTAAACGACATGACAACAGCAGATCAGAATAAACAAGAACTCATAGACTGGTTATTTGCCTACGCAAAAAAGCCTCAAATTGGCTATCTAAAGCCAAATGATGCTTTAATTGCTTTTTTCTCCAATGTCAATAGCTTAACTTAATGACATTGGAAGTCTAATTCTAGGTCATTTTTCTTTAAAGAAAGCAGTAAATGATTACGAGCTGGCTTAGACTTTTTAGCTTTTGGCTCACGAGCAAGAGGGACGATTAGCTTTTTTTCTGACATATGAATAACCTCCAAAATATTGATAAATTAATCATAATTGAAATCTAAAACGTAAGCGTCATATAACCGAGTATCTTTTTTAGTCCGTATTTTTCAGGTATTCTAATCTCATCAATTTAATGGAGGTTAAGAATATGATCGAA
>NZ_PCYV01000060.1:0-3300 GCF_002553785.1 Lactobacillus sp. UMNPBX15 | reverse complement strand
TTTAAATACATAATTCTAGACATAAAAAATCTCACCACCTTGTAGCGAGATTATAACACACTTTATAACACTTAAGAAACACAATTACACATATATTTTTTAAACTTGTTGAAACTCCAAATGGTAGCATAATAAAATATATTAAGTTTCTTCATTAGGATTTTTTCCTTCTCTAATTCTCAAGAATTGAAATTTCTTTTTAAAAATTATAAACTTTTATACTCGTAAAGCAAAAATATAGTTAAAATACTGGTATAATATCGTTTCAGAATAATTAATGTAGAGGTGAGATTTCTGATCATGAAGAGTGCAAATTACACTAGAAAACATCACATGTATTTAATGAATCACAAAAATGGTGACGTTATCGAAGTAAGAATGGACAAGAAAAATAAGACATTCAAGAAAATACGACTTTATCGTCAAGATGGTTTGGGCAACTACTATCTAGATCCACATGCGGAGTTTAAGGATCAGAAAAGTCCAGCAACCAAAGAGAATATCGTAGAAGCCGGAAAAAAGGTCAGCGATCATATCTCTAGTGCTGAGAACTGGCACCATAAAGTTAGACCTATTTTCAACGCTGAACACAAAATCGTCGATTTCGAACCACGATTGCATTTGGAACACCATACTAAGATTCAAAATGCTAAAAGATATTTGCGTCACTTGGAAAGACGACACGCAGACTTCATTTTCCGTAAAAATAGCAAAACGCCTTTGTTAATCCCATGGAATTACATCAAGGATATGATCTATGAAGATCGCAATAAAGAAATGGTGCTAGCCCATAAGGTGCACAAGCTAAGAAAATAAATTAGATTAATAAGATGCTACCAATCATAATCGATGGTAGCATCTTATTTTTATCATAGGAGAAAAAACATGCAAACAGTTTCTTACTATAATTCACCTATTGGCAAAATATTGCTCGCTAGTGATGAACAAGGACTTATTGGTTTATGGCTAGATACTGATCGCTACTACGGTGACAATCTTGATAAAGAATATTCAGAAGGAGGAAATAAATATTTAGCTTCTGCTAAAAAGTGGTTAGATATCTATTTTCAAGGCAAAGAACCAGATTTTACTCCTCAATTACATTTGATCGGTACTGATTTTCAAAAAAGAGTCTGGCAAGCATTACTAAAAATTCCTTACGGGATGACAACTACTTATAAAGACATTGCCGTACAGGCTGCAAAAGATAAGGACCACTTACCTATTCGGGCAACTGGTGGTGCTATTGGCAGAAATCATATTTGTATCATCATCCCTTGCCATCGCGTTGTTGGTGTTAATCACAATTTAACTGGTTATGGCGGTGGAATTGATAAGAAAATTCAGTTGCTTAAACTTGAAGGCGTTGATATTAATCAGTTTAAAGAACCTTAGATACAAGAAAAGCCCGCAAATCGCAAGCTTTTTTACTTGTTCGTCTTTTTTCGCAAACAAAATTTCTGTACAATTATTTTCGCAGAAAGTTTTATGAGCGACGGTTGTTTTTCCTCCCGGAGGTGAGGCCTATGGTCAATATACTGCAGAAAGGGTTCAACCATGTCGGTTTACGAGAGTATTTCTTTGATGCTTTTGTTCGGTACGTTTGTGTTAGCTCTGCTAACTTACATCGACCATCATCACGACAAAAAATAAAAACGCCGCTCAATGTAATAACTTTGGCGAGTTATAGGGCGACGTTTTCAACGTTTTTATAATATCGACCACCGCTCGTCAACTACCCTAGACTGAAGTCTAGGGCTTAGTGGCTCGTTAGCTTACGCTAACCAGAACACCAACTTGCTTAGATACGGACTTGACTTACCAGCAGTAATCTTTTGACTATTGCCGATAGAGGTCGTCTAATTACCAAAGCCTTTTAAGTCCGTGAGTTGCTAGCGGACTGCAGCCTTTCTAGGCTGCTTTTTTTATTTTAGGATTCTGCCGCTTGCCTAATCCTTTTTCTAGAATATTCACTGCCGCATTCCAATCGCGAATATGGTGCGTTCGACAGATTGGGCACGTCCATTCCCGATCTTTAAGCGTTAGTTTCTTATAACCGTTTTGGCCCATAATACTGCCACATTGATGGCATCTTTGGGTGGTGTAGTTAGGATCAATTGTTAGAAATTCTTTGCCATATAGATCTGCCTTATAAGCCAGCATGTTCAGGAAACTACGCCAGCCAACATCAGAAATGGCTTGAGACAGGGCATGATTCTTTAACAGATTTCTGCTTCTTAGTTCCTCGGCAACTACTAAATCGTGGTTTTTGATTAGTGCAGTTGACAGTACTTGTAAAAAGTTTGCACGCTGTCTGCGAATCTTATCATGCAGTTTAGCTACTATCAAGCGCTGTTTTTGATAGTTTTTTGCTAGCCGCAAATTGCGTCCTTCTTTTTTAGCCCTGCGCTGTCTGCGAGACAAGACGCGTTGGGCATGGGCAAGCTTCTTTTTGGTTTTGCAATAAAATCGTGGATTAGCAACCATTGCTCCGTTAGATGCTGTTAAGAAATTATCAAGGTTAAGGTCAATGCCAATTTGACTTTGCGTCTTAGGCAAGGCTTTAACAAAGGCAATATCGCTGCCTAATTGCATTGATAAGTAGAATTGCTCGTCAGCGGTCTTTTTAATCGTGACTGTGCCAATTCTAGTTGGGATGTGGTTAAGCAAACGCTCTTTGATTAGCCTTCTAAAACCAGCAATGCGGACGATACCCAGTTTAGGCAGTTTAATATGCTTAGCATCAATAAATCTAGCTGTCCCGTTATCAAGAAAAGCTTCTTTTTGCTTAGGATATTGACAGTTGGTCTGATATGACCAGTCGCTGCGTTTTTTATGGAAAGTTGGGATTCCATGACCAATCTTGCGATAGTTGCTCCAAGCTTTCTGGTAGTTCTGAATAGCGTTGGCAATAGCGAGGCTATCAATTTCTTTAACGCGTAAAAAGCTATAAGTATCGCGGATATTCCTTGGCTTAGCCAATAACTCGTTATTGGCGACTACTTTTTCTGCCAGTTGGGCTTCATAGCTATTAAGAGTAGAAAAGGCAAAAGGCATTGCTTGATATTGTCTAACAGCTAAATAGTGCTTAGCATGATAATTGCTTCGATTGCGTCCTACATAAGAGTTGTAGACAAAGCGTTGCGCATCATAGTTCAACTTAATGATTTTCTTTTGCTTAGAACTAGGATAAAAGCGAAGCTTAACGCCAAAATGATAGGCTAAGCTGCTCATTCTTTTCATGATTTCACCTCCTCGTATTATATAAATTAAATCTGTGTTGATTGTCTTTTTAGTTTG
>NZ_PCYV01000005.1:0-74939 GCF_002553785.1 Lactobacillus sp. UMNPBX15 | reverse complement strand
GGACTTGAGCTTTTTAATTATTTATTCAACTTACCGCAAAAAATTATACACTTAGAATAACATTAACTAGTTTTGAACAAAACTCCCCTGGGAATGGGGACAAATACAATATTGGATCTTTGGTTGTTTCCGCCCATCGAATAACTCCCGCCTCGAGAACCTCGAGTGGGACAAATGCGGCTAAGTTGATGTTTTTTCCGATTGCTAACCAAGAGAAACTCCCTCTGAAGTGAGGGACAAATTGTAATGTTCGTAGCTTGGTTGTTACCACCTTCGGAATAACTCCCGTCTCGAGAACCTCGAGCGGGACAAAATTGGCTAAGTTGATGTTGTTGCCAAGAGCAATTCCCTCTGAAATGGGGACAAATTATAATTAATTAACGAGTGTAAACCTTGTAGAAGTGGCCTTTGTGGTAAATGCCGCCGCGAGCTAAACTTGCGTTGGTTTCGTAATCTCCGTCTTCATTAAATACAAATTTAGCATTTGGTGCTGCTTTTCTACAATTGTTTCTAAATTGTGATTGAGTCATCTTAAGCCAAAATGAATCCTTGTAGCTACCATCATCTACAAGTCCTTTAAGGCCGTGCTTTGCATCAATTGGTGAGCTCATGCTTACAATGTCGTCATCCTTTGAATACATATCAACTTCAATGTTAGCGCCTTTAGTAAGTGTTAAATTAGTTTTTGAAGCTTGCATATCACCGTTACGTGGTGAAAAATCTTTTATTACAGTATAGATTTGTTCATATGATAAATCATTGTATTTCTTAGTAAAGTACTTTGCATTGATGTATGCACTTGTTGCATCTAATGTTTTTTGATTTGGTACATTGTAATATTTTTGGCCATTGATATATTTCCAGCCATGTGTTTTTAATACATTGAAATCACAATAGGTATCTTCATTAGATGGATCATCTTTTTGAATTAATTTACCATGAGAATATTCTCTTACCGGTAAATTTTGGCCTAGTCCAAGTGTAACAAATTTATGATCTTTTCTTAAATAGTGGAATGCACTAGCTTGAACAGTTGAAACGTGTGACATAGTATTGATGCTGCTAATACCAACAACTGCAAATGTAGCTGCAGTTAATAACTTAATAAATTTATTTTTAAACATTTTGATTTACCTCGTTTTTAATAATTATTAATAAGGAAATCGTAAGGTGATAGGAAAGATAAGTAAATAGAATCTTCATATTTGCACGCTTAAAGTTAGAAAATGTATTTCAGCGGTATAAATCCTTTAGAGAATTGGAGTTAACTATTCTGTACTGGGTATAACAGCGTAATGCAATATCATATGTTTCATTTTTACCATGCTCGGCAGCCCAGTGATATGCTCTCATAAGTATATTTATTTCAGTAAGTCCATTTTTGAAATCCGCTTTAACAGGTAGTTCGCTAATACCTTGAATAAAACGTGTTATAGCTATTTCAGTATCAGAATTAGTTTTTTCATTTAAAGATTCATCAAGTGCTTGAAATAATAGAAGCAAAGTGGCATGTTGCATATATTGCCTTCTTAGTAAATTGTATATAAAAATAAACCTGAGTATAGACCCAGGTTTATTTTTAATTATTCTTCAATAGCACCGTGTTCTTTAGCTTCTTTGTTGTGGTCAAGCATGTATCTCATAACGTGATCTACAAAATCATTTTGTTCGCGCGGGATATACTCAAAGTGAACATGAAGCTTTTTATCACTGACAATCTTATTGTACTCTTTGATTAAGTCAGTATTTACATGTGCATGTTTCTTTCCAGAAAGTACTCCAACACTGTATTCACTATCAGAATACAATGTGATCTTACTGTCTTCATGACACATACGCACAGCTTGAACAATCGCAAGCAGTTCCATTCGATTATTCGTTACATCGAACTTCTTACTATTTCGTACTATGCCTGAGAATGTGCGTGTGTCTTCTGTACTTTTAATGTAAGTACACCAGGCACCAATGTGAAAGGCATCCTTATGGCGATCAGCACCATCTGTGTAAACTATATATTCAGTTTCCATTTATATCACACTTTCTAGTTCAAGTAATCTTGCTGAACAAATCCATAGTAGAGTCAAATAAATTATTTGAAAATAGAATCTTCATATTTGCAATAAAATAATGAGCTTAATAATTTTCTTACTTTTAGAAAAAGTAAAAGAAAAGTTTAAAAAGACCATCTGTGAATTAATGCAGATGGTCTTTTTGATTTGGCGCATCATAAAAAATCTTCCATACAGAAGATTTCAAGCATTTATTCTCATGTTTATTTAGGATATAAGCGGAAAGTGGTGAGAATGAATGACAATTGGATGTCAACTTAAGAAGATGCGGCAATTATTAAATTTAAGTCAGTCACAAATGTGTGCGGGAATTATTAGCGAATCATTTTATTCTAAAATCGAACACGATAAAAATGAGCTTAGTATCAATAAGCTTTTAGCCCTTTTGAATGCGCATAATATCTCGCTTTATGACTTTTTTGAAGAGTTTGATGAGGAAAACTTATCAAAGATTAAGTTAGAAAAGCAGATTTATACGGCTTTTAATAATCGTAATATTAATCAACTAAGAACAATCAAAAAGAATTTAAATAATAAGGATACGATTGAATTATTAAAAATCAACTTGATGTTAGCCACTTTGAACCATCAAGTCTATGAAATACCTGAAAAATTCAAAAAAGAGATTATAAATGGTTGCCAAAAAGTTGATCTACAAAATGAAAAGAATTTCTGGAATTTAGCGATTTCAACCTATGTCTATAATTTTAATGAATTAAGTGCATTTATAGATTATATTTTAGACAATGTAACTGAATTAGACTTAACAAATGATGATATGTTAGTTTCATTATTGAATCTAATCATTAATTACATGGATCGCTGTTTTCGTGAAAATAGTCTAAATAGGATTCAGATACTAGGTGCCTTTGTAAAGCAAATTCCTGATAGCTTTGCGATTAGTTTTCATAAGTTAATTGTGAAATATTATGTTGCGTTGGCAGATAATGATATTGCACTTGCAAACCAAATTGAAAATTTGTTGAATAAGAGTGGATATCAATCTTATATAAAAACACTATCGGTAGTTGAGTGGTAGAATGATACTCTATAGGAAATGGTTTGAATTATAAAGTGGAGGGTAAAAAAGTGACTATTGGAGAAGCACTTAAGCAGGCTCGTTTGCACAGAGGCCTAACGCAAGAGCAAATGGCAAATGGTATTATTTCGGAGTCTTTTTATTCAAAAGTTGAACGTGATGTTCACCAAATAGATACTAATTTATTGTTGAATATCTTAATTTCACATCACATAGATGTGGGAAGTTTTTTTAGTAGAATTAGCAATCAGATGTCTAAGAAAGAGCCGGATTTTGATTTAATGAATCAAATCAGTTTTGCACAGAATAACAGGGATTTAGATAAGCTTGATAAAATTGCGAGAGAAATCAAGAGCAGAAAAGAGAAGCCGAGTTTTTGGCTACAATTTAGACTTGAGAATGCTTATGCTTGGGTACTTAATTCTGGTGATCAGATCGATCCACAATTGAGGAAAAAAGTTAAAGCTATCATAGTTGATGAAAACTGGAATAGAACGGCTTACCATTATTTGAGTCAAGCAGTGATTTTCTTAGACATTGATGATGCATATCAGTTAGTTAACTCGGCTTTTAGAGCATATAGAAAAAGACCAGATACTGATACTTTTACACTGCAATTTGTAGCTATGATTGCAGTGAATTTCTTGAATTGTTGCTATCATAAGCACGCTAATAAGGAATATGCTGAAAGTGCAGTTCAATTCTTGCGCGAGCTTCCAATAGATGGTGCGATTGGTATTAATAGTGTTTTAGGAACGTATTATGAAGCTCTATTTAATAATGATCATGCAACAGCTGATAAAGTAGTTGATGTTTTAAGAAAGAGTGGGTATGTTTCACTGATTGAAGATACCTTAGAATAAATATTGAAAAGCCTCAGCTCGAAAAGCAATGTCATTAGTAGCGTTATTTTTAGTAATTGTACCAGTGATAGCAACTACGCAAAAGGTAGAAGCCGCTTGGGGCAATTTAGGTGTCTACAATATGCCTAGCAAGATGCGCGGAACTTGGGTCAGTCGTGATAAGAAGAGCGTCTACAATAAGATTCGGATCACTAAGAATACAATTACTCTTACGCATAAACATAAGGCTAAAGGAACTTTGTCAGCTAATGATATCAGTCCTCAAGAAAATGTAGCCTTGATTACTGTGTATGCGGCTAATAAATATCGCGGTGCATGGCAAAGTACATTGCAAAATGCTGAACATAGTAGCTTAAATGTGTCTTTGATCAAGCGAGACGATAGTTCAAATTATCGCGGTCAAGGTTATATTTATGAAGTGAATGCTGGAAAAGATTTGCAAACGCATTATACTTTGCAAGGTGATGGTAGCAGCCAGAAAATCTTTTTGTATCAGGGAGGACATTATCTTGGTGCTGCTACAGTTGAGGAAATTGTTCAATTTTTGAATAAGTTAAATTCTGATTCAGAAATTAGTCGCTTGCAAAAGAAGGTAACGATTGATGGCTCTTCGTCAAGTAATGCGAGTGATGCTGATGAATCTAAATCTGATGATACAAAGACTAATAAGTCTGATATTCCTGGGGATGCTGGTATTTTCACAGTTCCAGCAAGTTATCGCGGTGTTTGGTACAGCAGTGATTCTAAAGTAGAATTAACGGCGCATAGTATGGTCGCGGATGGTGAAAAGACTGAGCTTCATCATCAATCTGCTAATTTTAGTGAGAAGCAAAGACAAAATCGTGATATCCAGAATAAAACAATGCACATTGCGGCAGCTAATATGACTAACATTAATGGCTTTAGTGGCATTTATACAGCAGGTTGGTGTCAAAATGCTGGTGAAAAGACAGTATATGCTCTCCATCAAGAAAAAGGTCAGCCTGTTTTATTAATAATTGGAACAGGTGGCGGTTTGCATGATATTATGTGGCGCAGTCCACAGCTTGCAAAGAAGTATGCTCACACTAAGTTTGCTGATTTGCGTAAATTAGGCGGCATTGAATTAAATTAATTTCTAGAATAATCGCGCGCAAAACGCGCGTAAAAACGGTCGAAAACAAAATCGACCGTTTTTGATTAATGTCGCAATTCGAAATTGGGTTAACTTTCTTATATAATTAATATTAATCAACACATAAGAACGAAAGAAAAACATAATGCGCATAGATAAATATTTGGCCAATATGAATGTTGGCTCACGAAAAGAAGTACACCAATTAATTAAAAAAGGAATTGTTGCGGTTAATGATGTGATTGTTAAAACGCCAAAGCAGCAAGTTAAAGAAAGCGATCAGGTCACTGTTAACGGAGATGCTGTTGCTTATCAAAAATATCATTATTTCTTATTGAATAAACCTAAAGGTGTTTTGTCAGCGACGGAAGACCGCAGTCAGCCAACAGTGATTTCCTTGCTTGCACCGCAGGACCGTTATCAAGGAATCGTGCCAGTTGGCCGTTTGGACAAGGATACTACTGGCTTGCTGCTTTTGACGAATGATGGTCAACTGAATCATGAATTGCTTGCACCTGGTAAGCATGTTGATAAAGTTTATCGTGCCGGAATTGCCGGTATAGCTAATGACGCGACTGTGAAAACATTTGCTTCAGGGATGACGCTAGGCGATGGGACCAAACTGCAGCCAGCAGAATTGAAGATATTATCCCAGGATGAAGAGCACAATAGGTCTACAACTGAAATTAAAATTCGTGAAGGTAAATATCACCAGATCAAGCGTATGTTTGGTGCGGTAGGGATGAAAGTCGTTGAGCTAGAGCGAATTTCGATGGGAAAGTTAACCTTGCCTGCTAACTTAAAGCGGGGAGAATATCTGGAATTGAAGTTGGAAGATATAATAAAGTGATGGCAAAGATCAAAGAATTCAATGAAGATCCGGAATGGAGTGATTATATCATGGATTACGAAGAGAAAATACTGGAGCGAGAACAAGACGCGCGTGAGGAAGGCTTGATAAAAGGGCGTGAGGAAGGTAAAGAAGAAGGCTTCAAAGAAGGCATAGTATACGGGATTCACAATTTGATTACCATAATGCGAGATTACGGTGAGAATAATCAGAGAATTCTTCAACGGCTTAAACAGAAGTACGGCTCTGATTTTACTGATGAACAATTAGAGAACTTCTTGAAACAAAATTAAAACATCGAAATTAATGGCAATAATTCCTTATTTAGAAATTCTAAATGAGGGTATTTTTCTATTTAAAGTTTTAACTTTAATAATGAAAACGTAGAGCTTAAAAACAATGATATAATTAAGACCATATTAGTTAAATATGTTGAAATCCAGGACCTCTTGTCTGGATTTTTTATTAGGAATAATTATGGAAAAAATCAAAACAGCAATCTATTCAGAAGATTTTGTTCAATTAGTAAAGTATGTTCTAATTGGCGTATTAGGGCTAGTCGTTGATTTTGGAATTTATACAATTTTGACGCATTTCAAGATGAATGTTGAAATAGCTAACATTATTTCGTCTACCTGCGGGATCATCAATAACTTTTTATGGAATTCTTATACTAACTTTAAAGTTCATGATCGCATGATATTAAGATTTATTTCTTATTTTATCGTTGGTCAGATTACCACGGTATTTACTACGGTTTCCCTATTTATTTTCGTTACTAAATTGGGTTATCCGCACTTAATCGTTAAAATAGTAGCAACTTTTGTAGCAACCTTAATTCAATTTGTAATTAATAAAGTAGTTACTTTTAGAAAAGCTAAGAAAGAAGAAATCTAATGGAAAAATTATCAATTGTGGTTCCTTGTTTTAATGAACAAGAAACAATTCCACTTTTTTATCCAGCAGTGCAAAAAGTATTAGCTAAAATGCCCAAAGTGACGCCCGAATATTGGTTTGTAGATGATGGCTCCAATGATAACACACTGACCGAATTGAAAAAATTGCATGAGCAGGACAAACATGTTCACTATATTTCTTTTTCTCGTAACTTTGGTAAGGAATCCGCTATCTATGCGGGCCTATCAGCTGTAACGGGAGATTATATTGTCTTAATGGATGTAGATTTGCAAGATCCGCCTTCACTTTTACCAAAAATGTATAAAATTTTGCAGACTGGTGACTATGATGCAGTTGGCTGCAGACGAGTAGATCGTAAAGGGGAAGGTAAGTTTAAGTCTTTCTTGAGCAATCAATTTTATAAGGTGATTAATCGCATTTCTAAAGTGGAAATTGTTTCAGGCGTACGCGACTATCGCATGATGACCAGGCAGATGGTTAACGCAGTTTTATCAATGAAAGAATACAGCCGCTTTTCTAAAGGTATTTTTGCTTGGGTTGGTTTTAAGACTAAGTATCTTGAGTACCACAATGTCGAGCGCGTAGCTGGTGAAACTGATTGGACGACTCACAAATTATTCAAATATGCGTTGGGCGGGATTGCTGATTTTTCTCAAGCACCGCTTAACTTAGCTGTTTGGATTGGGACAACTTCATTCATTTTGTCAATTATTGGTCTCCTGGTTGTGATTGTTCGTAAACTAATAGTTCCTGGTTCAAGTATTTTGGGCTGGGCCAGCACAATTTCAATTATTTTATTGATTGGCGGTTTGCAGCTTTTGTGTATCGGAATTATTGGACGTTATATTGGCAAAATCTATTTACAAGTTAAAGAACGACCAATTTATATTGTGAAGGAAAAGAAATGAGAAAGAGCCATAAATTGTTGAATGTCTGGGATATAATTCTCAGGCATTTTCTTTTTTTATTTTAATTTCTCACAAAAAAATCGTGCTTTTTTGCGTAATAAATAGTGGAGGATAATTTTGTCCTACTATTTATGAAAGAGGTGCGCAATGGAAAATACGCATACATCACGATTCATGAAAAGCAATACCAAAGTCATTTTGTATCATGGAAGCAATCAGGCTGTTTATCAGCCTCGTATAAATAAAAATGTTTTTACAACTGATTTTGGTAATGGCTTTTATGTGACTGCTAATCGTAGACAAGCAGAAAAATGGGCAAAGCGTAAGGCTAGATATTCAGGTCAACCGACATTAAATAGATATGTATTCGATGCTGATCAACCCGACTTGAAAATATTAGTTTACCAAGCAGATATTGATTGGATTAAGTTTGTCATTCAAAATAGAATGAATAATATAAAAGATAATTCTGATATCGTCATTGGCCCAACAGCAGATGGTAAACTTTTTTCTGTTGTTAATTGCTGGAAACATGGTAATCTAGATTTAGATGAGGCTCTGCTAAAATTAAAACCGAGTGTTTATTCGGAGCAGTATTGTTTCAAGACAGAAAGAGCTCTCAAAGCTTTAACGTTCATAGATAAGGAGTTGGTTAGATGATTCCCGAAATTAGTGAAAAGCAATTTCATCAGCAACTAGCTGAAGCAATTAGCGACTTAATTGCTAAGAGATTAAACATTTATCCTAAGCAGGCTCTAAATTTATTTGAGAAGTCACGTGTTTATAAGGATTTAATGAATTCAGATGATGAATTTGATCAAATGATGCCAGCTGATTTTTTTGATTTGTGGCAAAATGAGCGTTTAGTCGGTGTACCAGTTAGTTCGGCCGATATTGCTAACGGATTATTGAAAGATAAGAAGTACAAATGATTATCTTATTGCTCGAAATGGAGTGATTATATCATGGACTACGAAGAGAAAATACTGGAGCGTGAACAAGATGCACGTGAGGAAGGCTTGATAAAAGGACGTGAGGAAAGTAAAGAAGAGGGACTTAAACGAGGCGTCAAAATTTTAGTTTCTTCACTTAAAAGAGTTGGTAATACCAAGCAAGAGATCATGCATCTCCTTGAACAAAATTACGGTTCTGATTTTACCGATGAACAATTAGAAAACTTCATAAAAGAAAGTTAAAATAGCTTGCCAACTACCTACTTGATATGGTTTAATTATGTACAAGTAAATAGGGAGTAATCGGCATAAATTGTATTTACGGCGTCAGAACGAAATTTATTTTCCGCTGTAAGTTTAAATGATGAGACTATTGACTAAACAGTGTTTTAGCCAGTAGTCTCTATTTTTTTGCTTAAATTGCTCTTATGTTTAGGGAGGGCTTTACATGGAATACTATCGTCAGAAAAAAGACGAGATAGCTAAAGAGTTAAATACCGATTTAAAGCAGGGGCTGAGCGCTAAAGAGGCTCAAGAGAAATTAGCTCAAGTTGGTCCAAATGCTTTAGTTGAAGGAAAGAAGAAAAGTACTTTTCAGGTCTTTTTAGAACAATTTAAAGACTTAATGGTGATCATCCTAATTATCGCGGCAATAATTTCTGCTTTTACGGGCAGTCTGGAAAGTACGTTGGTAATTATTGTTGTATTGATTCTGAATGCGATTTTGGGTACGGTACAACATGTTAAGGCGGAAAAGTCGCTAGAATCGCTAAAGTCATTATCTGCGCCAACGGCTAAAGTTTTGCGTAATGGCCAAAAAATGGAGATTGAGGCCAAGGACTTGGTACCTGGCGACATTCTTTTGTTAGAAGCAGGTGACTTAGTTACTGCAGATGGTCGAATTTTAGAAAATTATTCTCTGCAAGTCAACGAAAGTTCATTAACTGGTGAATCGACTAATGTTGACAAGTTGGACACTGATTTTGAAAAAGAAGTGCCGCTGGCTGATCGGGTTAACATGGTTTACTCCAGTTCCTTAGTAACTTATGGGCGTGCTACGGTTGTGGTAACGGCAACGGGGATGCAGACTGAAATTGGTAAGATTGCTTCCTTGATGAATGAAACTAAGGAACGTCGCACTCCGCTGCAAGTATCACTTGACCAGTTTTCATCACGATTGGCTACTGCTATTTTAATCTTGTGTGCTGTGATCTTTGGTATTCAAATGTGGCGTGGTCAACCGCTGCTTGATTCACTGCTATTTGCAGTAGCTTTAGCTGTTGCTGCAATTCCTGAAGCTTTGAGTTCTATCGTAACTATTGTGCAAGCAATGGGTACGCAAAAAATGGCTAAAGAAAATGCTATTATTAAAAACTTGGCAGCCGTAGAATCTTTAGGGTCTGTATCAGTAATTTGTTCAGATAAGACTGGTACGTTAACTCAAAATAAGATGACTGTTGAGGACATCTATATTGGTGGTAAAGTTTTAAAGCCAAATGAGCTGGATTTGAGTAATCAACTTCACCGCTACTTGTTGTATGATGTAGTACTTAATAATGACTCTAGTCTGTCAAAGGGCAAAGCAATTGGCGATCCAACTGAGTCGGCTTTACTTGAGATGTACCGCCAAGTGCCCGGAATTGACTTAGGTAATGGTGTTTTAGGCTTATCAGAACAAGAATTACGCGAACATTCTAAGCGTCTGGAAGAAGTACCATTTGACTCAGATCGTAAGCTGATGAGTACTAAGCATTTGATTCATACTGTACCAACTATTTTTGTTAAAGGTGCAATTGATGTGCTCTTGAAACGCTGTGTCAATATTCGTTTCGGCGATGAAATTCGTCCAATGACTGAAGAAGATCGTAAAGAAATTTTGGCACAAAACAATTACTTTTCAGAAAATGGTTTGCGTGTTTTGGCTTTTGCTTATAAAGAAAGTGATGAAGAGCTTTCTACTGAAGCAGAAGATGGCTTAACTTTTATTGGCCTTGTTTCAGAAATGGATCCACCACGTGAAGAAAGTGTAGCTGCAGTTGCTCGTGCTAAGGAAGCCGGGATTAGGACTGTGATGATTACTGGTGACCATAAGGTGACTGCCGTTGCAATTGCTAAGAAAATTGGTATTTTCAATGAAGGTGACATGGCTTTAACTGGCCTTGAATTAGATGCTTTGAGCGATGAAGAACTTGATCAAAACATTGAGAAGATTTCGGTTTATGCTCGTGTATCGCCTGAAAACAAGATCAGAATTGTTAATGCATGGCAGAGAAAAGATCGTATCGTATCAATGACCGGTGACGGTGTTAACGATGCACCAGCCTTGAAGAAGGCCGATGTTGGTGTCGCGATGGGGATTACTGGTACTGAAGTATCTAAAGATGCTGCCAGCATGATTTTGGCCGATGATAATTTTGCCACAATTATCAAAGCTGTTGCTAACGGTAGAACAGTTTATGAAAATATTAAAAACGCTATTGGCTACTTGTTATCAGGTAACCTTTCTGCGATTATCACTGTTTTATTTGCTTCACTTGCTGGCTTACCAGTGCCATTTGTAGCGGTTCAATTGCTTTTCATTAACTTAGTAACTGATTCACTTCCAGCTCTTGCAATTGGGATGGAGCCAGGTGATCCAGACATTTTGAAACGTAAGCCACGTGATCCTAAGGCTGGTATTTTGGACAAAGCCTTTGTGAGTCAAATTACTATTCAAGGTTTGTTGATTTCGATTAGTGTAATTGCTGCCTTTTTGATCGGACTAAAAGATAGTCCTGCAGTTGCAACGACGATGGCGTTCTCAACATTGACATTTGCTCGGCTTTTACATGGCTTCAATTGTCGTTCACAACACAGTATCTTCAAGATCGGTTTCAAAAATAACTGGTACAGTTTAGCAGCATTTGCTGTCGGAACAATTTTGTTAGCCTTGATTTTGTTTGTACCGGCGTTACATAGCTTGTTTGCAGTTACTCCGTTAACTGGGCAAGAAGTAATGTGGCTTGCTGGCTTGGCTCTGATTCCAACGATTTTGATTCAAGCAGTTAAGATGATTAGAAAGTAGAATATTTTAGATAATCCTCATGAAGTAGTAACTACTTGATGAGGATTATTTATATTTTAAACAGATTTTATGTATAAAATGCAAAAATATGATAAAATTTAGCCTGAATAAAACAATTTTAGGTGAATAATTATGAATAAAAATAAATTATACTTTTTAAAATTAGAAATTCAAAATCATCCGCTATTTGAGGATGATCTTGAATTTTCACTGGTCAGTGATGCAAGGGTTACTTCTAATACCTCTGATCGATTAACTCACTTGCTCGGCAGTTTATGGGTGAATAATTTAATCACTCTAGTAGGGACTAATGCTACTGGAAAGACTACGATCATGAAACTCTTGATAGGAATTCTTCAAACAGTTGTGATGGAAAAGTCAATTGATCAAACTAAGCTAACGGATGTGCTAATAGGAAATGAGCCTATTAGTGTTACAACTTATTTTTATGGAACTGATCATGTAGTTTATAAGGATAGTTTAGTTTTCAAGTTAAAGAAAACTTTAAGTAAAAGCTGGCATATTGAGTCTGAAACGGTATATCGAAAAAAGGTAACTGTTAATCTTTCAAAGAAAAAATTATTTGATTTCAAAAATATAAAACCAGAATTAGACAGAAAAGAATTAGGCGACCTAGCTTCTTCAATTTTGTCGTCTGATGATTCGATTTTTAGAGCGATTATTTCGAAAAATAAGTATTATCCTCAAATACCATTTGATACTTTGTTCTTTACTGACTTTAATGCATTGATGTATGGTTCTGGCAATGTGCCTGGAGAAATTTTAAACTTTTTAGATCCAACAATTGAATATCTTAAAATTGAAAACAAGCCTGAGGGCTCTGGTGCAACTAAACAATTGTTTAAGCTGAAGTTTAAAGGGAAAGATACAGAGATTGCAGAAAATGATTTTACAACGATTGCAAAATACTTGTCTTCTGGTACAGCTAAAGGGATAACTCTTTATGGCGAGGTAATTAATGCACTTTCCGTTGGTGGCATCATCTTTATTGATGAGTTGGAGAATCACTTTAATCACGCTATTGTAGATTCTTTTATTGAGTATTTTACTAATCCTAAAATCAACATAAATAGAGCTACTTTGGTATTTAGTACGCACTATACTGAAATTTTGGATAAAATTGAAAGAACTGATGAAGAATATATTACTAAGAGAGAAGGCAAGATTCAGCTTCAAAGATATTCAACTGCTGATGTAAGAAGCGATCTAAATAAAGCCGATGTTTTTGAATCAGATTATTTAGGTGGGACAGCTCCAGATTATGATGCCTACATGGCTTTAAAGAAGGCTACAGAAAAGGCGGTTAAAATGGATGAGTAACTCTACAGATCTAATCGCTATTATTGTAGAAGGTCATACTGAACGAGCAATTATGGAAGTTCTATTGGAACACGATGCACTAAAATTCAACGAGGATGATCTTCTTGAAGGTGAAGTAATTAGAGCACGAAATGCTAAAAAGTTTGCTAAAGAATTTTTGAATAAAGGGTTTAGAAGTAGAAAGGTTAAAATTTATAGGATACTTGATTCCAAAACCGAAAAGTTTAATCTTCCAGAAGTGTATAAAAAGAAAGTATCCGAAGTAGTAGAACTTCGTACTAGACCTGAGATTGAAATTCTAGACATTCTTTATCATCAAGACTATCAGCGATATACAAATAACTATAAAAGTAAAGTGAAGCCTAGTGATTTTGTTAAGCAGTATTATCACGATCTTAAGAGTGTGAAATCTTATGATGAAAATTATTATTTTTGGAATAGTCACTATGATGATTTAATCAACGTGTTAAAACAATATAAGCAATATCATTCATCGGAAAAATGTATTGCTGATTTATTAAAAGAATAAAGACATATGGCTAACTTAATTACGACTAATTCCTAACCCTTTTTTCTGAGTGAAGTTCATGCTATAATCATAACCAAAGCAAGAATCAAGAGGGGTCGACTTTATTAACAGAGAAAAGCCAGACAGCTGAGAGGCCGAAGGTTGACTAGTAGCTTGATTAGCTGATTAATTGAAAATAAAAAGTAGGTTAATCCGGTGCGCACCGTTATCGCAATTGAGAGAAGCATAATTTTTATGCTTAACCATAGGTGGTACCGCGGTTTAACTGATCGTCCTAGACAATATGTCTAGGACTTTTTTATTGGAGGAATTATAATGACAGATTTAGCACCTAAATACAACCCAAATGAGGTTGAAAAAGGTAGATACCAAACTTGGCTTGATGAAGATTTATTTAAGCCATCAGGTGACAAAAAAGCTCACCCATATTCAATTGTTATTCCACCACCAAATGTAACTGGTAAGTTGCACTTGGGTCACGCTTGGGATACTGCAATTCAAGATACTTTAATTCGTTTTAAGCGGATGCAAGGCTATGATACTCTTTACCTTCCTGGTATGGACCATGCTGGAATTGCTACACAAGCTAAGGTTGAAGCAAAATTACGTAAGCAAGGTAAAGATCGTCACCAAATGGGACGTGAAGCTTTTGTTAAGCAAGTTTGGGACTGGAAAGATGAATACGCAGCTATTATCAAGGGGCAATGGGCTAAAATGGGACTTTCACTTGACTATTCAAGAGAAAGATTCACCCTTGATAAGGGTCTTTCAAAGGCTGTTAAGAAGGTCTTTGTTCAACTTTATAATGAGGGCTTAATTTATCGTGGTGAATACATCATCAACTGGGATCCAGCACTTCAAACCGCTTTAAGTGATATCGAAGTTATTCACAAAGATGATAAGGGTGCCTTTTACCATATTAAGTATCCATTTGCAGATGGTTCAGGTTATGTAGAAATTGCTACTACTCGTCCTGAAACGATGTTTGGTGATACTGCTGTTGCGGTAGCACCTGGTGATAAGCGCTACAAGGATATTGTTGGCAAAGAATTGATCTTGCCATTAGTTGGCCGCCATATTCCAATTATTGAGGATCAACATGTTGACCCAGAATTTGGTACTGGTTTAGTTAAAATTACTCCAGCTCACGACCCTAATGACTTCCAAGTAGGTAATCGTCATAACTTGAAGAGAATCAACGTGATGAACGATGACGGTACGATGAACGAAGAATGTGGCAAGTATGCTGGTATGGATCGTTTCGACTGTCGTGAAGCCTTAGTTAAAGATCTTAAAGAAGAAGGCTACTTGATTAAGATTGAACCAATCGTTCACTCAGTAGGTCACTCAGAACGTTCAGGTGTTCAAGTTGAACCACGCCTTTCTAAGCAATGGTTCGTTAAGATGAAGCCACTTGCTGACAAGGTTTTGGAAAATCAAAAGACTGACGGCAAAGTAAACTTTGTTCCAGAACGATTTGAACAAACTCTTGATCACTGGATGGAAGATGTTCACGACTGGTGTATTTCACGTCAATTGTGGTGGGGGCACCGAATTCCAGCTTGGTACAATAAGAAAACTGGTGAAACTTATGTAGGTGAAGAAGCACCTAAGGACATTGAAAACTGGGAACAAGATCCAGACGTACTTGACACTTGGTTCTCAAGTGCATTATGGCCATTTTCAACTTTAGGTTGGCCTGATACTAATGCGGAAGACTTTAAGCGCTACTTCCCAACTAATGCCTTGGTAACTGGTTACGATATTATCTTCTTCTGGGTATCAAGAATGATGTTCCAAAGTTTACATTTCACCGGCAAGCGTCCATTTAATGATGTTGTTTTACACGGTTTAATGCGTGATGAACAAGGTCGCAAGATGAGTAAATCACTTGGTAACGGTGTTGACCCAATGGATGTAGTTGATAAATACGGTGCCGACGCCCTTCGTTGGTTCTTGCTTAATGGTACTGCTCCTGGTCAAGATACTCGTTATGATCCTAAGAAATTATCTGCTGCTTGGAACTTCATTAACAAGATTTGGAATGCAAGTCGTTTTGTAATCATGAACTTGCCAGCAGATGCTAAACCAGCTCATATGCCAGATACTTCTAAGTTTGACTTATCAGATCGCTGGATTTTCGATCGCTTGAATCATACTGTTAGTGAAGTAACTCGCTTGTTTGATGAATATCAATTCGGTGAAGCTGGTCGTGAAGCTTACAACTTTATCTGGAATGACTTCTGTGACTGGTACATCGAAATTTCTAAGGTTGCTTTGAATGGTGACGATGAAGAATTAAAGGCAAGAAAGCAAGAAAACTTAATTTGGATTCTTGACCAAATCTTGCGTTTGCTTCACCCAATTATGCCATTTGTAACTGAAAAATTATGGCTTTCAATGCCACATGAAGGTAAGTCAATTATGGTTGCTGAATATCCAACTACTCACAAGGAATTTGAAAACAAGCAAGCAGATCAAGACATGGCCTTCTTAATTGAAACTATTAAAGCAGTACGTAACATCCGCATGGAAGTTAATGCACCAATGTCAAGTCAAATCGACATCATGATTCAATTAGACGATGAAGCTAACAAGCGCGTTTTGGACGAAAATGCTGATTATGTTGAAAACTTCTTGCATCCAAAGGAATTGACTGTAGCTAGTGAAGTTGAAGCACCCAAATTAGCTAAGACTGCTGTAATTCCAGGCGCACAAATTTTTGTTCCATTAACTGAACTTGTTAATGTTGACGATGAGCTAGAAAAGATGGAAAAAGAAGAAAAGCGTCTTGAAGACGAAGTTGCTCGTTGTGAAAAGAAGCTGGCTAACAAAGGCTTTGTTGATCACGCTCCAGAAGCTGTTGTCAACAAGGAAAAAGAAAAGAAGGCTGACTACGAAAGTCAATTAGCCGGTGTTCGTGAAAGAATTCAAGATTTGAAAGAGAGTAAATAATTGAAATTTACTAAAGCTCAAGAAGTAATCGATTACTTATATGCTTTGCCTCATTTACATCCTAAAAATAATTTGTCTTTTATTAAGCGGTTATTGTTGGAATTAGGCAATCCTCAAGATCTAGTTAAAACGATTCACATTACGGGCACTAATGGTAAAGGTTCAACTTCATACTATTTATCAAACCTACTAAAAAAGGCTGGTCAAAAGACTGGCCTTTTTGTCTCACCGTATGTCTATGAATTTAATGAGAGAATACAGTTAAATAATCAAAATATTAGTGATCAGGATTTAGTTAAAACAGCTAATATTGTGCAGGGTACTTATGAGAAATTGCAGCAGCAGGACTCAACTTTTTCGTTAGTAACCTTTGAATATGAAGTCGCACTGGCTTTCGTCTATTTTGCTCAAAAAAAGTGTGATTATGCTGTTATCGAGGTAGGAATTGGTGGAGAACATGACAAGACTAATGTAATTATGCCAGAAGTAAGTATTATTACTACAATTGGTCTCGATCATGAAAAAATTATTGGACCTACAATTCAGGATATTGCACGTGAGAAAAGCGGCATTATTAAGGCAAAAAGACCAGTAGTTTTAGGTAACGTGCCAGAAGTAGTTTGGCCAATTTTGAAAAGTAAAGCCGAAGAAGAACATGCGATAGTTTATCAATTAGGACGAGACTTTAGTGTTTTACTTGATAATCAAATTGTTTATCAAGATCACAAAAGAAAGCTAGTTTTTGCTTTACGACCACAAGTTGAAGCCTATGATATTGCCGTTGCCTGCCAGGCGTTCTTTTTGTTGAAACTGCCTTTATCAAATGAAGAAGTTGAAACAGCGATTAATCAAACGATTATTCCAGGGCGCTATCAAATTTTACGAGAAAATCCGCTAATCATTTTAGATGGAGCACATAATATTCAGGCAATGAGTAATTTGCTGGCAGTCGTTCATCGTATGACCCAGCAAAAGCATGGCAAGCTTTATGCTTTAGTGACTATGATGAAAGATAAGGATCTTGAGCAGGTATTTAGCTTGTTTGATGATAAAGATGAAGTTTTACTGACAACTTTATCTTATCCGCGAGTAGCTAAAAAAGATGATTTTCCAATTGATGTACAAAAAAGATATAATTATGAAAAAGATTATCGAGCTGCTTTTACCCAGCTGCGAGATCACTTGGGAGCTAATGATATTTTAATTGTTAGTGGATCCTTTTATTTGGTTAGTGCTATTTTAAATTGGAAAGGAAAACGTGATGCGCGTACAAGGGCTAGATGATGATATTCAAGGCATTATCTTTGATATGGACGGTTTGCTAGTTAATTCAGAGAAGCTGTATTGGGATGCTAATATTCAGGCGGCAGAAGAAGAGAATTTGGGTACGCCGCGGGATGCTTATCTCAAGTTAACTGGTGCTACAGTTAAAGAGATGCAGGATTTTTATCATAAATATTTTAAAACTGAAGCAGACCGTGATCGTTTTATTAAGCGAACTGATGACTTGGTGTGGCAATGGACTGATGAGGGAAAGTTAAAGCTGCAACCTGGTGTTCAAGAAGCATTAGACGAATTTGAAAAGCGTGGTTTGAAGATGGCGATTGCTTCAAGTAATTATGAAAATGTAGTTCAGCATGCTATGTGGGCGACTGGAATCAGAAATTATTTTGATTTTCATCTTAGTTATCTTGATGTACAAAGAGGTCACATTAAGGCTAAGCCGGCACCAGATATTTATCTAGAAGCAGCTAAGAAAATGAATTTACCTAAAGAAAATATTTTAGTTTTTGAAGATTCATCAACCGGTGTTCAAGCAGCTGCTAATGCAGGGTTAAAATGTGTGATGGTACCAGATTTGAAAGCACCATCTGTTAAAGATAAGCAGAATGCAACGATGATTTGTCAAAACTTTTTTGAATTTCTGAAAAAAATTTAGCTCTTTTTTGCGTAATAAGTAATGAGGGGGATTTTATGTTAAAAAGAAAACCAAATCATTACTTTGTCAAAACAGATTTAGAGCTATTGACACAATTATTTGAACAACTAGAAAATAAAGGAATTCATACGTTGCAGGACTTAAATGTTTTTCTGAAAAACGCAGGGTTAAATTCGTTTAATGATCTATTAAAGTTTATTACCAGTTCAGAATGCTCGGATGAACTTGCTATTACGGCTGAGGCAGTACTAGATCGTTTGCGCTGCGCTTCACCTAAGAGAAAGACAATTTTGACATCTAGCATTGAAGTAGGTACGTATTTAGCTGATAAGCTGATAGGGCACAAGCAGGAAGAATTGTGGGCATTGTATATTGACAATAGCAACCACATTATTGCTGAGAAGAAACTATTTCAAGGGACTTTGAATAGATCAATTGCTCATCCGCGGGAAATTTTTCGGTGGGCAGTTATTTATGGCTGCTCTGGAATTTTTATTGCTCATAATCATCCTAGTGGTAAATTAACGCCATCTGCAAGTGACTTGGAATTAACTGAAAGTTTACGTCAAGCTGCAAAAATGATGAAAATTGATTTCTTAGACCATTTTATCGTGGGAGAAGGTCAATATTTAAGTTTGCGTGAGAAAAATTGTTTTAAAGTTCTTTAAAATTTGTGTGAAAGGCGCCTTTAAAGTTATAGTATGCTATAATTATTCAAGATTTAGAGACCGCAACAATTAAGGAGAGATTTTTGTGTTTGGATTAGGTACAAAGAATATTGGTATCGATTTAGGTACAGCCAATACACTTGTTTACATGGAAGGAAAAGGAATTGTCTTAAGAGAACCTTCTGTAGTAGCAAAGAATACACAAACAGGCGAAGTAATCGCTGTTGGTTCAGAAGCTAAAGAAATGATTGGTAGAACGCCAGGTAGTATCGTAGCTATCCGTCCAATGAAGGATGGTGTGATTGCTGATTATGATACTACAGCAGCAATGCTTAAGTACTTTATGGAAAAAACTGTTGGTAATTCTAAGCCATCAGTAATGGTATGTGTTCCTTCAGGTGTTACTGAAGTTGAAAAACGTGCTGTAATTGATGCAGCTAGAGTTGCAGGTGCGCGTGAAGCATTTGTAATTGAAGAACCGTTCGCAGCTGCAATTGGTGCTGGCTTGCCAGTTATGGATCCTACTGGTTCAATGGTTGTTGATATCGGTGGTGGTACTACTGATGTTGCTACAATTTCATTAGGTGGAATCGTTTCATCAACTTCAATTCGTCAAGCCGGTGATAAGTTTAATAATGCGATTATTAACTATGTTCACTCAAACTTTAACTTATTAATCGGTGAAAGAACTGCAGAAGACATTAAAATTCAAATTGGTTCAGCTTCAGTTGAAAAGGCTAAAGAAATTGAATCAATGAATATTCGTGGTCGTGATTTAGTAACTGGTTTACCAAAATCTGTTGATATTGAAGCAGTTGATGTTGCCAAGGCTATTCAAGATGTAGTTCAAGACATTATCGTAGCTATTAAGGAGACTTTGGAACAAACTTCACCAGAAATTGCTGCCGATGTTATTGATCATGGTATTGTTTTAACTGGTGGTGGTGCACTCTTGAAGAATTTGCCAGAAGTTATTTCTGAAGCAACTAAGGTTCCTGTGTTTATTGCTCAAGATCCACTTGATTGTGTAGCAATTGGTACTGGTGAATCACTCAAGAATATTGAAGTAATGCGTAGAAGTCGCAAATAATAAAAAAGCCGGCTGTTGCCGGTTTTTCTATAGGATCAATTCTTAATGAAAAAATTTCTGCAAAATAAAAAGTTATTATCAGCATTTATTATAGTAGTTGTTATTTTAGCCGTTTTGGGTGGTAGTGTTAGCTTGCGCAATAGGCGCAATACACCTTTACTGATTCAAAGCTTGGGTAACGATGTCGTTGCTTTAGGTACTAGAATTGTTGATGTACCAGTAGGGCTCGTGTCAGGCGGATTAAATAGTGTTCATGATATTTTAAATACGCAAGAAGAAAACAATCATCTAAAGCGAGAAGTTACTAATTTAGGCCAGACGAAGGCTCGCAATTCAGCTCTTGAAAAAGAAAATAGGCAATTGAAGTCTGCATTGAAATTAAAAGATACGTTAAGTGGCTATACCATGGTCAACGCCTCTGTTATTTCTCGGTCGCCTGATACATGGTCAGATTTATTAGTGATTAATAAAGGAAGTTCAGCTGGAATTAAAAAGAATATGGCTGTCATGTGCGATGGCGGTGTTATTGGTCGAATTGTAGAAGCAAATGCTGCTTCTTCCAAGGTGGAATTACTTACTACTACTGATGAGTCGGCTAATCGCTTCTCTGTTCAAGCGGATGCTGCGAATGGAAAAACAGTACATGGTATTATTACAGTTACTTCCAATAATTATCTTGCCTTTACACAGGTGGTTGATGGTCGCAAACTGAAGGCCGGCACGAGAGTTTATACTAGTGGTATGGGCGGTAACTCACCAAAAGGCTTGTTAATTGGGACAGTTACTACGACAACTCGTGATTCATTTGGTCTATCTGATCAGATTAGAATTAAACCAGCAGGTGATATTAGTGATCCATCTGTTGTAACTGTAATTGAAAGACAGGTGGCTAATTAATGTCTACGTTTCGAAAATGGGTTTTGGCAATTGGCTTATTTATTGCATTGGTAGTAGACGGTGTATGTGCACTTTACTTACATCAGTTTATGACTTATGACAACTTTGCAGCGTCAAGCGTCATTTTGCCAATCAGTGTAATGTTGATTGGTCTGTTTGATGATACTAATGATAATGAAATTTGGTTAGCATTAGGTGCAGGAATTGTTGCTGATATCTATTTTTATGGCATTATCGGTGTTTATACAGTTTTCCTACCTGCAAGTTGCTGGATCTGTCAAAAAACAGCTCGTTTTTTACCGGAAATGTTATGGGCTAGATTAATTGTCGTTTTATTAGGAACTGCAGTTTTTGTTGCGTATAGTTGGCTCATTTTTAATATGGTGGGTATTAGTGCTGCATCAGCACACGTATTATTAATGAGCATTTTAGTCAGTTTAGGTTGGGCAGTTGTCTTCTTTTTTCTCTTGTATTGGATTTGGGGCAATTTAGCTCAGGATTATCCATTCTTAATTGATTTAAACGCTTATCGAGTTTAAAAAAGACGCGGAAGATTTTTTCTTTCGCGTCTTTTTAATCCTTAAAAACTTTGAAGTGAGATAGCAGCTTGAGCAATAACAGCTGCTAAAGTAATAATTGCCATGATCCAAGCCATTGCAATAGTTAATTTTTGAAAACCTGATTTCTTTTTCTTTTTTCGTGCCATAAACAGCCCTCCTATTTGAACAATATTTTATGCTTATTAACGGTTTTTTTCAAATCAATTATAGTTTAGAATAAAAAGAATGGAGGAATGCTTATGCTTTATATTTTCCTAATTCCAATTATTGGCTTAGTAGTTGCTTTTTTTATCAATAAAATTTTCCCTAAAGCACAGTTTAGAGGGTACGATGTTATGCCATTTTTCTTTCTTTCAGCTTGTGGATTAATTACTTTACATATGAATAAACCTTCTTTTTTACCTTATGGTTTTTTATGCTATTTTGTATTAGTGATTGTTGTGTCGCTGAACGATGCGATTAGAAATAAAAATATTTCTTTAGGAAAAACAGTTAGAAAATTATGGGATTATTTGACTGCCTGTACTGTTTTCTGGTATATCGGACTTTTATTGATGCTAGTGTTATAAAATAAAATTATTTGTATATGCTTAAGTCGCAAAATTTCAACATTTTGTGACTTTTTTTTATTTTGAAAAATCACAATAAAAAAGAAATTTAAAAATCTGTATTTTTTTCTTATGAATGTGGTAGAGAGTGGGGAATTGTGGTAAATTATTTAGTGGAAGGGGGCTAGACCATGTTCATGGGTGAATATCACCACAATCTTGATAGCAAGGGTCGCCTGATTATACCAGCGAAACTTCGCGATCAGATTGGCGACAAGATGATATTCACGCGAGGAATGGAAGGCTGCATTTTTGGCTACTCGATGGAGGAGTGGTCGAAGATTGAAGCTAAATTAGCAAAACTTCCGTTGACTAAGAGGAATACACGTAAATTTATGCGTTTATTCTACTCTGGTGCGATGGAATGTGAGTTTGATAAGCAAGGTCGCGTTAATCTGACAACAACGTTGAAAATGCATGCCAAACTCATTAAAGAATGTGTCATCATTGGTGTCTCTGATCGAATTGAAATTTGGTCAAAAGAACGTTGGACTAGTTTTGAAGAAGAAGCTAACGAAGACTATGATGATATTGCTGAAAATTTGGACGACATTGAACTATAAAAAATATGAAATTCAAACACACCAGTGTACTCTTACACGAAACTATCGACAATTTGAAACCAAAAAACGGTGGTCTTTATGTAGATGCAACTTTTGGCGGTGGTGGACACGCTAGATATTTGCTCAGCAAAATTGACACCGGTACGCTTGTAGGTTTTGACCAAGATGAATATGCGATAAAATCGGCGAAGTTGAACTTTGCGAATTTATTACAACCGGATAGTGAGCCAAGGTTAGAATTGGTACATGACAACTTTAGTAATCTGGAAAAGGACCTGGTAAAACTGGGTTACTCAGATGGAATAGATGGCATTTACTATGACCTAGGTGTATCTTCCCCTCAATTTGATCAAGCAGATCGCGGTTTTTCATATCGTTATGATGCGCGATTAGATATGAGGATGGATCAAAGTCAGGACTTAGATGCTTATCAGTTAGTTAATACTTTAAGTCAAAAAGAACTGGCAGATATTTTGTATCAATATGGCGATGAAAAGTTTTCTCGTCAAATTGCTCACAGAATCGTAGAAAGACGACGGGAAAAGCCAATTGCAACAACTTTTGAATTAGTTGATGTGATTAAAGATGCGATTCCTGCGTATGCACGAAGGACTGGAGGGCACCCGGCAAAGAAGAGTTTTCAAGCTTTGCGGGTCGCTGTTAATCACGAACTTGATGTTTTACAAGCTTCGCTAGAGGAAGCAATTAAGATATTGCGTCCAGGTGGTCGAATCAGTGTAATTACGTTTCAGTCTCATGAAGACAAGATCGTTAAAAGGATTTTTAAGAAGTATTCAGAAGTTGAAGTGCCAAGAGGAATGCCATTTATACCGGACGGTATGAAGCCAACGCTACGTTTGGTAAATCACAAACCAATTGTAGCCTCTACTTCTGAGTTAGAGAACAACAACCGCTCACACAGTGCAAAACTACGGGTTGCAGAGAAGTTATAAAGAGGAAAATGTTATGGCTGATAGCTCAGCAAGAAAAATTGAATATGAACCAAGTAGTAGAAATGGTTCGCAAAGACGACAACGAATTATCCTTGATCCGCGTAAAGTTCCTTATAGTGGCATAGAAAAAGCTTTGATGATTATTGGAAGCGTCATTACGTTGGGCATGATGATCTTTCTAGTTTCTTCTAGTATTTCTGCAACTTCGGCTCAACATGATTTGACTAGAACTCAACAAACAGTTGCTAAGGAACAGAATAAGATTACCGATTTACGTCAAGAGATTGGGGAGTTGACCTCTACTTCACGTTTAAATAAAATTGCACGTGAAAAAGGATTAACTCTAATTAACAAAAATATTAGGACGATTCGTTAATGAAAAAAAACAGTAATTTAAAATTACAAAAATCCAAAGCCCACGGCTACCGCTTTACGGTGGGGAGATTTCTCCAAATGGCCGTGGCTTTGGTTTTTCTTGTATTTACGGCTAGATTTTTATATATCGGAATATCCAAGACAGTTAATGGTCAAAATTTATCACAGCGTACCAAGCAGCTTTATAAGCGCAATCAGGTAATTAAGGCCACGCGAGGGACTATCTATGATCGAAATGGATTAACAATTGCGGAAGATTCGCATTTGTATACGGTTTATGCGATTTTAGATAAGACTTCGATCAACTATAAGAATAAACCTGAGTATGTAGTGAATAAAACCAAGACAGCTGAAAAGCTGGCACAGGTTTTACCATTGTCTGCGGAAAAAATTTACCAATATTTAACCCCAAAAAAGAAGGTCTTTCAGGTACAATTTGGGACAGGTGGTAGTGGACTGACATTGCGGCAAAAGAAAAAGATTGAAGCAATGAAATTACCAGGAATTAAGTTCTTGGAAACACCATCTAGATTGTATCCCAATGGTGTTTTTGCATCACATACTGTTGGATTGGCTCAACCAATTTGGAATAAAAAGACTAATGCACAAAACTTAGTCGGAACTATGGGAATTGAAGCCTATTTCAATAAGACTTTGACTGGGACAGATGGTTACCGGATTTCTTCGGTAGATGCATCTGAATATCAGCTTCCAAATAGTAATCAGGTTTATAAGCCTGCTAAAAATGGAAACAACTTGTATTTAACACTAGATTCTCAGTTGCAGAGTTTGCTTGAGACTCGCTTAAGTGAAGTACAGAAAACTTACCGACCAACATCAATTACTGCTACAGTTGAAGACATGAAGACTGGGAAAATTTTGGCAGCTTCTCAACGCCCTACTTTTAATCCTCAAACTATGAAGGGATTAACTAAGTCGTATCGGGATATCTTGGTGCAAGATACTTATGAACCAGGATCAGTTTTCAAGATTTTGTCATTCGCTGCAGTAGTCAACAGTGGCAATTACAACCCTAATGAGTATTACCGGTCTGGTTCTGTTAATATTGCTGGTTCGACTATCCATGACTGGCTGACTTCAGGTTGGGGCACAATTCCATTTTCTCAAGCTTTTGAACGTTCAAGTAACACTGGTTTTGTTAAGTTAGAACAAAAGATGGGTGCTAAGACTTGGAAGAAGTACTTGAAGAAGTTCAGAATTGGTGAAAAGACGGGAGTCAGTCTTCCAGGTGAGCAGCCGGGGATGATTTCGTTTAAAACACCAGTTGACCAAGCAATTACTGCTTTTGGTCAAGGCATTACTGTGAATGTAATGCAAATGATGCAAGCTTATAGTTCTTTGGCTAATAATGGTCAAATGGTAAAGCCACAGTTGGTTAATAAAATTACTGACTCTGATGGCAATACAATTCAAGGCTATCAGATTAAAAAGGTTGGTACTCCAGTATATAGTGCTAAAACCAGAAAAGTAATTGTGGCTAACATGAGAAAGGTACTTAATAAGCAATCAGGAACTGGTTCTGCTTATAAGATGGGAAACGCCGATATTGCTGTTAAGACGGGGACTGCGCAGATTGCTAACCCTAAAGGTGGAGGTTATCTAAAGGGTGATAGTAATTATATTTTCTCTGTTGTTGGTATTTATCCAGCAAGTAAACCACGTTACTGTATTTATTTGACAATTAAGCAACCACACTTAATTGGAGGCGGAGCTGAAAAGATTTTGGCTTCAATTTTCAAACCGATGATGCAGAGAATCATTTCGATTGCTAAAAATGATGATGTATCAACTACTGTAAAAGTACCAAACTTAAAAGCTAAAACCGTTGCACAAGCTGAAAGTCAAACTAAGCAATTAGGACTTAATTTGGTTAAAATTGGTAGCGGTGATCGGATTAGCAATCAAGGAGTTAAGAGTGGCGAAAAGTTAGAGTCTGGGTCTAAGATTTTTGTCAATACTTCAGGAAAAATCATTTGTCCTGATATGACGGGATGGACTTATAGTGATTTACACCAATTTGCTAGTTTGACAGATATTAAGTTAAGCATAAAAGGTACCGGCACTGTTGCGAGTCAAAGCGTGGCTAAAGGAACAGAATTAAAAGCTGGAAGAAAATTAAACATTAAGTTAAAGGAGTAACTCAGAATGAATATGATGTTGGCAAGTTGTATTGCCCTAGTTAGTTCACTGGTTTTGACAGTGATCTTTATTCCATTGTTGATTAAATTTATGCGGTCACATCACGAAGGACAAGAAATTCGTGATGAAGGTCCTAAATGGCATCAAAAAAAGTCTGGCACACCTACAATGGGTGGGACCGTTTTTGTAATTGCAGCAGTTATTTCTGTTATTTGGGTAGCTGCTATGCAGCACAGCTTGAATAAAGTTGTTTGGATTTTGGTAATCAGTCTCTTAGGCTACGGTATTATCGGTTTCCTTGATGATGGTATTAAGCTTTACTTCAAACGTAATTTAGGCTTGCGTGCATGGCAAAAATTAGCATTACAGATTATAATTGCAATTTTAATTGTCTTGATTGCTACAAGTGATCATTTTCAATTTGGGTTATATATTCCTTTTGCTGGGGTCGTCCATAGCTTAGTTTTATTTGTGGCATTTATTATTTTTTGGCTGGTTGGTTTTTCAAATGCTGTTAACTTGTCCGATGGTCTTGATGGTTTAGCAACAGGTTTATCAGTTGTAGCATATGGTACATATGCCTATATCGCATTCAAACAAAAGAATTTTGCTGTTTTGGCCTTTTGTATGAGTGTAATTGGTGGTTTAATTGCCTTCTTTATTTTTAACCATAAGCCGGCTAAAATTTTCATGGGTGATGCTGGTTCACTTGCTTTAGGTGGCGGTTTAGCAACAATCAGTATTATGCTTAACCGTCCCTGGTCATTATTGTTAGTTGGGATTGTTTTTGTTTGTGAAACTGCTAGTGTAATTTTACAAGTAATTTCTTTCCAAACTACGGGTAAGCGTATTTTTAAGATGACACCTATCCATCACCACTTTGAAATGTTGGGTTGGTCAGAATGGAAAGTAGATATTGTCTTCTGGTTAGTTGGATTAATTGGCAGTATTTTGTATTTAGTAATTTGGGGATAATCATAAAATGAAGGATATTAAAACTTATAATAATAAAAACATTTTGGTTCTAGGCTTGGGTAAAAGTGGTTTTGCTGTTAGCGAACTCCTTTTGCAATTAGGAGCAAATTTAACTTTAAATGATAAAGCTGATTTGGAGAAAAATGCTAAGGCACAAGAATTGAAAAGTCGCGGCGTACGCGTAATTGGCGGTCATCATCCAGTTGATTTGCTTGAAAAAGAACATTTTGATTATTTAGTTAAAAATCCAGGTATTCCCTATGAAAATCCGATGGTTCAAAAAGCTGAGGAGTTGAATATCCCGATTATTACTGAACCAGAAGTTGCCTTAAGTTGTAGTGATGCTCCCTATGTTTGTGTGACTGGTTCAAATGGAAAAACTACTACGGTAATGCTGACACAAAGAATTTTGGACCATCATTTGCAAAAATCTGGTCATCATGCTTATGCAGTTGGTAATATTGGCGTACCGATTTCTGAAGTTGTACCTAAGGCAACTAAGGATGATATTTTAGTAGTTGAAATTTCTAGTTTCCAGCTTTTGGGTGTAACTGATATTGATCCTAAAGTTGCAGCGATTGTTGATATTTACAACAACGTCCACTTAGATTATCACAAGACTTTTGAAAATTATGTCAATGCAAAGTTGAATGTAACTAGAACGCAAAACAGTAATGATTACTTTATTGCTAATTATGATCAAAAAGATATTTTGGCTAAGGAAAAAGAAGTTTCACTAGCTAAAATGCAAACTTTTTCTGAGACAGATCATAATGCTGATTATTTCATTGGCGATGAATATCTTGAAAGTCAAAACGAAAAGATTATGAAGATTTCTGATATTAAATTACCAGGTATTCATAATTTGCAAAATAGTTTAGTCGCTATTGCAATTTCTAAAATTATGGGCGCTGATAATGATGATATCGCCGCAGTATTGAGCACCTTTACTGGCGCTAAGCATCGTTTGCAATACGTAACAACACTTGATGGCTGCAAGGTTTATAATGATTCTAAGTCAACTAATATTGAAGCAGCAACTGTAGCTATTCCATCATTTAAGCAACCGGAAGTATTGATTGCTGGTGGGTTAGACCGTGGCTTCACTTTTGATGATTTGGTACCATTATTTAAAAAACATGTTAAGTCAATTGTTCTTTATGGTGAAACTAGATATTTGTTAGCTGACGCAGCTAGAAAAGCAGGAATTAAGGACATTGTAATTGTTAATACACTACAAGAGGCCGTTCCTCGTGCTTGGGAATTAGTTGAACCAGGCGATGTACTATTGTTCTCACCAGCATGTGCTTCTTGGGATCAATTTAGAACATTTGAAGAACGTGGCGATTACTTTGTTAGATTTGTTGAGGAATTAAAGACTAAATAAAATGAGAGTTATTTTTACAGGTGGCGGTACAGGCGGTCACATTTACCCAATTATGGCAATTATTGAACGTTTGAAAGAACGCGGTATTAGTAAAAACGATGAAATCTTATTTGTAGGTACACAAAAAGGATTGGAATCAAAAATTGTTCCAGCAGCCGGTGTTAACTTTAAAACAATTAAGATTCAAGGCTTTAACCGTAAACATCCGTTAAAAAACTTTGAGACTATCAAGCTATTTTTACAAGCTACTAAAAGCGCACGCCAAATTTTACGGGACTTTAAACCAGATGTCGTTTTAGGTACAGGTGGTTACGTTAGCGGTGCTATGGTTTATGAAGCAGCTAAAATGCATATTCCAACAATGATTCATGAATCTAATTCAGTGGTTGGATTAGCTAATAAATTTTTGGGTCATTATGTGGATAAAATTTGTTATACATTTGATGATGCTGCAAAGGAATTCTCAGAAAAGAAGAAACTAGTTAAGACAGGTAATCCACGGTCACAACAAGTTTTAAGCTTGCACGAAGAAAAAATTGATCTTGAAAAAACATGGGGATTAAATCCAAAAATGCCAACTGTTTTAGTATTTGGTGGGTCCCGTGGAGCATTAGCAATTAACAGAATTATGCTTAAGTCATTAATGACGCTAAAGCAAAAGCCATATCAAATTATTTGGGCAACAGGTACTTTTTATTTTGATAAGGTACAAGAAAAAATTAAGAACGTTGATATTGGTAATAATATTAAAGTTTTGCCATACATTAAAAACATGCCAGGTCTATTGCCAGAAATGACTTGTGTTGTTTCAAGATCTGGTGCAACAAGTATTGCAGAATTTACTGCATTAGGTGTACCCGTTATTTTGATTCCAAGCCCTAATGTAACTCATAATCATCAAATGAAGAATGCGCTTGATTTAGAAAAAGCTGGTGCAGCATTGGTTATTCCAGAAGATGATTTAAATCCAAATAATTTTGTCTCTTCAATTGACCATATTTTGCTCGATGAAAAGTATGCTACTGAAATGAGCAAAGCTTCTAAGGCATTAGGCGTACCTGATGCATCTGATCAAGTGATTAAGGTGATGGAAGAAATTTCACGCTAGGAGGTAGGTGAGGCAGATGGCCAAAAAGCCAGTAACTAAGATTGATCCAAGGAAAGAATTGTCTCCGTACTTGAATCATGAATTTAACCAACAAAGGAATAGTCGAAAATCGCAGACCAAGATTTCTGCCTCACTCTCAAATTTACAGGCAGAAAGACGACGATCATTACGACGTAGGCTAGGTCTGATAATGACGGTTTCAGTTTTGGCGATAGCTGGTTTAGGATACTATATTTCACCTTTAGCGAATATCAGTACTGTTAAAATAATTGGTGCAGAGCATTTACCTGCTAAAGAAATTGTTAAGGTATCCAAGATCAAGGCTAGCGATAAAGTTTTTGATTACTTGTTTCAACAAAAAGATTTGAGTCAAAGATTATCCCAAAAATATCCAGAAATTCAAAGTGCACAAGTTCATTTAGGTCATATTAATCAATTGATTTTACAAATTAATGAACGTAAAACCGTGGGCTACTTAAAAGATGGTGATTCTTACCGAAAGATTTTGGATAATGGAAAAATAGGTACGAGAGCTCTACCTTGGACAAAAGTGAACCAAGATAAACCTATTTTTGTTGGCTATAATAAATCAGATGAATTAAAAAATGATTTAAAGTTATTTAACAGTTTACCTAATTCATTTAAAAATCATGTAAAATTATTAAGTGGGAATACCAGACGAAATTCACAAATTATTTTAGTAATGAAGGACGGTAATGTAGTGATTGGCAATACTGCTACTTTGAATAGCAAACTAAAATATTATGATACTATTAGAATTAAAGCTGGTAAACATAGCCTTATTGATTTAGAAATAGGTGCATTTAGTAGACCATTAACTTCTAGTGAAAAGAAAGCTTATGGCATATCGTAGCTGTTTTGCAAGTTTATTTATGTTAGAATTTTTTCAAGGCAAATATTAATGGGGGCTTAATTTTGGAGAATTCAAATCTTTTAGTGGGTTTAGATATAGGAACCACAAGTGTAAAAGCCGTTGTTGCAGATTCTGGTAAGGTTATCGGTGCAGTTACAACGCCAAATTCAGGAATGCGACACGGTCAAATAGTAGATATTGATCAAACTGCTAGTGCAATTAGTCGTGCATTAAAAGGTGTAGCAGAAAAAACAAACGCCAAGATTTATAGTGTAGTTACAGGAATTCCGGTAGGGATGTTACAACTGGAAACTGCAACTGGTTTTGCTAATGTTGGTGAACAAGGGCAAGAAGTAAATAATGATGATGTAAAAAGAACGATTAGATCTGCGATTCATTCAGCAGCTAAGGATGATCGTGAAGCAATTACATTTTTGCCGAGTCGCTTTTTGATTGATGGTAAAACTGAAGTTGATGATCCAAGAAAAATGATTGCACGTTCCTTGGGTGTTAGTGGAATTTTATTAACTGCACCTACTAGTCCTTTGCACAATATCAAGAAGGCTATTGAAAGAGCCGGTTATCATAATAATTTCTTTGTGCCAACGCCTTTAGCAATTTCAAGTGTAGCATTGAATGAAAGTGAAAAAACTTTTGGTTCGGTAATTATCGATCTTGGTGGTGGCGTAAGTACGGCAACTGTTATTAAAAATGGCCAAATTAAGTATGCCAACATCGATTTAGAAGGCGGAAGCGATATTACTAATGATATCTCTGCTGTTTTAAGTATTTCGAAAAAGGACGCTGAACAAATTAAGTTGGACTATGGATTTGCGGATCCACAATTTGCCTCAAAAAACGATAAATTTGCTATTAATAGTGTTGGTGCAAATAGTCAGCAAATGGTTGACGAAGTATATCTTAGTGAAATTATTAATGCACGCTTAGAACAAATTTTGACTCGTTTAGGAAAAGGTTTAGTTAAGCATAATGCATTGAAGCAACCAGGTGGTATTGTGATTACAGGTGGTAGTAGCCTATTACAAGGAATTGATAGTCTGACTGCTAATGGGTTAAATGTTAAGGCCCGAATTTATGAACCAGATCAAATTGGTATGCGTAATCCGATTTATACAGCTGCTTATGGTATCGTCCACTATTCATATAAGATGTCTGAAGTTGACTATCTTGTTAATGGCGTAATCTATGGTTTTGGTGAACCCGCTATGGAAGACCCCGTTTCTCAGCCAAAAAGTACCAAGATTTCTAAAAGTACGACTTCTAATAGTGAAAGTGAAGCCAAAGAAGCTTATAATAGAAGCAAAATGTCTGCCAGAACAGAATCTGCGCCAGACGATGAAAATAATACTAAGCAAGAAAAAACTAATAGCTTGAAGAGTTTCTTTAAGAAATTCTTTGATTAAAGGTGGTTAATTTAATGGATTTTACATTCGATTCAGACGACAATAAGAATGCTGTCATCAAAGTAATTGGTGTTGGTGGTGCCGGCGGCAATGCTGTTAACCGAATGATTGACGATGGCGTACAAGGTGTTTCTTTTATTGCAGCAAACACTGATGTTCAGGCTTTGAACAGCAACAAAGCTGAAAACAAGATTCAACTAGGGCCTAAGTTGACCCGTGGGTTGGGTGCTGGTTCACATCCTGAAGTAGGACAAAAAGCTGCAGAAGAGAGTGAACAAACGATTGAAGATGCACTTAAGGGTGCAGATATGATCTTTATTACTGCTGGTATGGGTGGCGGTACCGGTACTGGTGCGGCTCCTGTAGTGGCAAAAATTGCGCGTGAGACGGGCGCATTAACTGTAGGCGTAGTTACACGTCCATTCAGTTTTGAAGGCCCTAAGCGCTCTAAAAACGCTGCAGAAGGTATTACTCAGCTAAAGCAATATGTTGATACTTTGGTTATTATAGCTAACAATCGTTTGCTTGAAATGGTTGACAAGAAGACTCCTATGATGGATGCCTTCAAGGAAGCTGATAATGTCTTGAAGCAAGGTGTTCAAGGTATTTCTGATTTGATTACTTCAACTGACTACGTAAACTTGGACTTTGCTGATGTGAAGACTGTAATGGAAAATCAAGGTGCAGCTTTAATGGGAATTGGCCGTGCTAGTGGTGAAAATAGAACAGTTGAAGCTACTAAGCTGGCGATTTCTTCACCATTATTAGAAGTTTCTATTGATGGTGCTAAGCAAGTGTTACTTAACATTACTGGTGGACCTGACCTTACATTATTTGAGGCTCAAGATGCTTCAGAGATTGTTTCTAAGGCTGCTGGTGACGATGTAAACATTATTTTCGGTACTTCAATTAATCCTAACTTGGGCGATGAGGTGGTAGTAACTGTAATCGCTACTGGAATTGATTCTAAGGTTGAAGAAGCTGCTTCTAAGCAATTACCAGGTCGTAGCCACCAAATTAAGGCTCAACCAGTTAAAGAAAAAGAAGAAGCTCCTAAGGCTGAAGAACCTAAGCAACTAGTTGATCGACCACAAACAGTTCAGCCCGCTGCTGAAAAACAAGAACCTGAGCAGCCTAAGCAAACGATGGTTGATCCAACCAGTGTTTGGGGACTAAATGATAGCGAAGACAATCAAAGAAGAAATACCCAACCTACTGAGCCTAAGAAAGATTATGAGGGTTTTGATACTTTTAGTGATGAAGACCAGGATAGTATTTCTCAAATTGAAACTAGCGCTCAGGACGATAGTGACGATAACAGTGATATTCCATTTTTTAAACATCGTAGTGAAAACTAGTTTTGGAGGTAGTATAAATGGCTTTTGATAAATTAGGAAGATTTTTCGGAATTTCTAATGATGATGAATTAGAAAATGACGAAGAATATGCCTCACAGACTAAAAATGAAAATGAAGACTTGCCTCTGAACTCAGTTAATCGCGATAATGTGGTTTCAATTAAATCAGGCTTGAATTCGGCTAAAAGCAAGATTGTTTTATATGAACCACGGGTATATTCCGATGCTAAGGATGTTGCACAAAATTTATTAAATAATAAAGCAGTAGTGATTAATTTTAGCAGAATGGAAGACAGTTCAGCACGTCGGATTGTTGATTTCATCACGGGTACTGTATATGCATTAAATGGTGAAATCCAACGTATTGGTGATAAAATCTTTTTAGCAACTCCACCAAAGTTTGTTACTGATGGCAAAATTAGTGATTTAGTGGATAAGAAAGACAATTTAAGCTAATGGTTAATATATTAAATTTAATCTACTTGGCACTTACGTGGATTTTATGGCTTTATAGTCTGCTGATCGTGATTGATGCAATTATGAGTTGGCTACCAATGCTAAGTAATTCTGTTGTTGGTCGCTTTTTAGACAAGGTTGTAAATCCATATTTAAATTTGTTTCGAAAAGGTCCATTTGCGAGATTAGCTTATTCAACTGGAATTGATGTCTCGCCAATTATTGCTTTATTTATCTTATATTTCATTCAAAACTATGTTTTAAGATGGATATTTGATATTTTATTGAGGATGATGGTGTAATGGAACGCAGACAGGCAAGTAAGTTTTACCCACATTTTAATCAAGAGGAAAGACCAGTAATTGACTATTTTACTGGTCTTTTTAATCAGCTGATTTTTAAGCATGAGCCAATTTTGACTGATTTTTTGGATCCGGGAAAACGAGCAATTTTAAGAACAATTGTTGGTAATGATGCATTTGTTCAAGAGTATGGTGGCTATTCTAATGCAGAGAAAAAGCGAGTTTATTTAAGTGAAGAATGGCTTAATCTGCGACCGAGTGATTATCAGATTCAGCCGTATGAAATTGAATATCCGCAAAAATTTACTAAAATAAATCATAGTGTTATTTTAGGTACCTTGGCGAATTCGGGTATTGATACAAGTATTTTTGGCGATATTATTACTGATAATCAAGGAAAATGGCAGTTTTTCACTAAAAAAGAAATGACGGAATTTTTTGAAGAGCAAATTGACCGCATTGGCAGAGCAAAAGTAAAGCTGAGACCGATTAGCTTCAAAGAAGTTTTGGTTCCTGAGGATGATTCGATTGAAAAAACGGAAATAGTTGCCTCAATGCGAATTGATGCTGTATTATCGGGTATTAGCAGACAAAGCCGCGGTCAAATTCAAAAGATGATTAATAGTCAGCTGGTTAAATTAAATTGGCATGAAATAGCAGATTCTAATATAATGATTAAAGAAGACGATGTCTTGAGTTTAAGACACTTTGGTCGGATTTTGATTGAGGATGTTTCGACTACAAGAAAAGGTAAATATAAGGTGGTGCTCAGACTTTGGCAGACAAAGAAACACAATTGACCCCGATGGATATTCACAACAAGGAATTTAAACGGCGTGGTCGTAATGGATATGATCGTCTTGAAGTAGATAGCTTCTTAGATCAGATTGTTGATGATTATGGTGATACACTTGATCGAGTGGTTGACTTGAAGAATGAAGTAGTTTCTTTAAATAAAAAGTTAACTGATTTACAAGAAAAAGTAGATGATTATCAAGATCAAGTTAATGAATATAACGAAAAAAAGCGTTCTTTAAATAAATCATTAATTTCGGCACAACAAACTGCTGATGAAATGAGAGAGAAAGCAGAAGCAGAGGCTAAGCAGATTATTGCGGATGCCAAAAAGCAAGCGGAAGATAATATTAACTTCCAAAAGCATCAACAAGATACTATTTCTACGGATTATATGCGTGTAAAAGAGCAAGTTAGTGAATTTCGTAGTAATATTCAAGAAATGCTACAGACTGAAATCGATAATTTGAATGATGAAAAGTGGCAACATGCATTGGATGATTACTTCAACTTAGAGCGTTATTATCCAGATGATGGTTCGGAGCCAGTAAGTGCTGATGATGAAGACGTTGAAGATGAAGATGTTGACAATGATGATGAAAATGACGTAAACTCTTCTCAAGGCCCTGATGATTTGGAGTTGGATCAACCGGATGATTCTGACGATGCAGATAATGAAGAAAATGCTGCACCTAAACCAATGACCGGGGACAGTCCAAGTCATGAAACAATTAATGTTAAGCCTGAAATGAAATCAGATCCTTTAGGCCCAACAATTGTTTTTCCTGACGACTATAAAAAATAAGCATATTAGATTGACAGTAAAGCTTGAAGGCAATTCAGCGAGCTAGTGATGGTGGAAGACTAGCATAAGAGCCTAAGAGCTGATCAGCTGCCTAATTAATCTAAACGGTATTTGCACGTTACGCAAAGTTAAGTGGAACTTATAATAAGTTCAATTTAGGTGGTACCACGGTTAGCCTCGTCCTAATTTTAGGATGAGGCTTTCTTTTTTAGAAAGGAATTTTGTTAATGAGAATCAAAGATACTCTTAATTTAGGTAAAACTAAATTTAAGATGCGCGGTAATCTACCTGTTCGTGAAGCTGAATGGCAAAAAGAATGGGAAGATAACAAGTTATATGAACAAAGATTAAAGTTAAACGAAGGTAAGCCTCGTTTTGATTTACATGATGGCCCTCCATTTGCTAATGGTAATATTCATATGGGACATGCGTTGAACAAGATTTCTAAAGACATCATTGTTCGCTACAAGAATATGAACGGTTATTATGCACCATACGTACCAGGTTGGGATACTCATGGTCTTCCAGTTGAACAACAATTAGCTAAGCAAGGCGTTGACCGTAAGACAATGGATCGTGCTAAGTATCGCGAGCTTTGTCGACAATATGCTGAAGAACAAGTTCAAAAGCAAATGGCCGATTTTAAGCGTCTAGGCGTTATGGCAGATTGGGATAATCCATATATTACCTTGCAACATGACTTTGAAGCACAAGAAATTCGCGTCTTTGGAGAAATGTATAAAAAAGGTTATATTTATAAGGGCTTGAAGCCAGTTTACTGGTCATGGTCAAGTGAATCCACTTTAGCTGAAGCTGAAGTAGAATACCATGATATTAAATCACCTAGAATTTATGTTGCTTTTCCAATTAAAGATGGTAAAGGTATCTTAGATTCAGATGTTTCATTAGTAATTTGGACTACTACTCCTTGGACTATTCCAAGTAACGTGGGTATTACCGTTAATCCAAGATTTGACTACTCCTTAGTAGAAGTTGACGGTAAGAAGTATGTAATTGGTTCAGATCGTTTGCCAGTCGTTGCAGAAGACTTAGGCTGGAAGGACTACAAAGTACTTAAACAATTAAAAGGTACTGATTTTGATGGGATGACTTATAAGCATCCCCTTTATGGTAAGACCGGTGTAGGCCAATATGGTTTGGTAATGAATGACACCTATGTTACTGATGATGACGGTACCGGCTTAGTTCACAACGCTACTGGTTTTGGTGAAGATGACTACCGTGTTGGTCAAAAGTATGGTATCCCGGTCTTCAGTCCAATGGACGCACAAGGTCGCTTTACTAAAGATATTCCAGATCCAGATCTTGTAGGAATGTTCTATGATGATGCTAACAAGGTGGTAGCAGATAAGCTTAAAAAGGCTGGCGCTTTGCTCAAGTTAAGCTTCTTTACTCACTCATACCCACATGATTGGCGTACTAAGAAGCCCGTTGTCTTCAGAGCAACTACTCAATGGTTTGCTTCAATTTCTAAGTTTAGAGATCAAATTCTGGATCAAATTGAACAAGCTAACTTTATTCCTTCATGGGGGAAGACTCGTCTTTACAACATGATTAAAGATCGTGGCGACTGGGTAATTTCTCGTCAGCGTGCTTGGGGTGTACCATTGCCGATCTTCTATGCAGAAGACGGTACCCCAATTGTTACTCCAGAAACGATTGACCATATTGCCAAGATCTTTGAAAAAGAAGGTTCAAATGCTTGGTACACTCATACAGCTAAGGAACTGTTGCCAGAAGGCTTTACTTCAGAACATTCACCAAATGGCGAGTTTACTAAAGAAAAAGATATTCTTGATGTTTGGTTCGACTCTGGTTCATCTTGGTCAGGCGTAATGGAAAAACGTGATGGTTTACACTATCCAGCTGATCTTTATCTTGAAGGTAGTGACCAATACCGTGGTTGGTTCAATTCGAGTTTGATTACGTCTGTTGCAGTAACTGGTAAGGCACCTTATAAAGAAGTATTATCACAAGGCTTTGTGCTTGATGATAAGGGACACAAGATGTCTAAGTCACTTGGCAATGTAATTTCACCAAACGATGTAATTAAGAAGATGGGTGCTGAAATTATTCGTCTTTGGGTAGCTCAAGCTGATACTACTTCTGATGTTGCAGTCTCAATGGGAATTTTGCAGCAGTCTGCAGAAAGTTACCGTAAGATCAGAAATACCTTCCGTTACATGTTGGCCAACACTAGTGATTTTGATCCAAAAGAAAATCGCGTTGCTTATGTTGATCTTCGTTCAGTTGATCAATACATGGAAGTGAAATTAAATGACTTAGTTAAAGACTGTCTTGCTGCTTACGACAAGTTTGATTTTACTACTGTCTTCAAGAAGGTCTTCAACTTTGTTTCTAATGATCTTTCTGCATTTTATCTTGATTTTGCTAAGGATGTACTTTACATTGATGGTGAAAACAGCCATGATCGTCGCTCAATGCAAACTGTTATTTACGACGCTGCTGTTAAATTGGCTAAGATCTTAACACCAATTTTGCCACACACTATGGAAGAAATCTGGGGCTTCTTGAAAGAACCTGAAGATTACGTTCAACTTGCTAATATGCCAGAAGTTGAAGAATATGCTAACCATGATGATTTGCTTGAAAATTGGGGTAAATTCATGAAGTTGCGTGATGACGTCTTGAAGGCTCTAGAAGATGCAAGAAATAAGAAGTTAATTGGTAAATCGTTTGAAGCAACAGTAACTATTTACCCAGATAAGGAAACTAAGGCAATGCTCCAAGACTTGGATGCTGATTTCAGACAAATTCTAATTGTATCTAAGTTAACTATTGCTGATGGTGAAGCACCTGATAATGCAGAGCAATTGAATAATGCTAGTGTAGTAGTTGAACATGCTGAAGGCGAAGTATGTCCTCGTTGTCGGATGATTAGAACTGATATTGGCGTAGATCCAAAGTTGCCAATGCTTTGTGGTCGTTGTGCTAAAATCGTTGAAGCAGATTACCCAGAAGCTGTTCAAGAAGGATTTGAAAACTAATGCGGTTAGGTACTGTAAAACAATTTGATGAAGGCAGTAGCTATGGCTTTATTGAAGATGATCGTAATCATAAGTCATATTTTGTCTTCTATAAAGCAATTAAAGAGGAAGGCTATAAAACTTTGCAAGTAGGTCAAAGAGTTAAATATCAGTTAGCTCAAGGTAAAAATGGTCTGCAATGTGTAAATGTTTATTTAGCCTAAAAAGGAGCTGGGATTTTGGATTTAAAGGAAACAGAAATCTCGTCACAGCAGATTTTTCAAGGACGTATTTTAGATCTGGCTGTTCGCACAATTAAGCTTCCTAATGGTGAAACTGCAACTAGAGAAGTTATTAAGCATAAGCCTGCATCGGCTGTTATTGCAATTAATGATGAACAAAAGATGTTGTTAGTAAAGCAATGGCGGGAACCAATTAAGCAGATTACTTTGGAAATTCCAGCTGGTTTGGTTGATTCCACTGATGCAAGTCCGCTTGATGCAATGAAGCGTGAGCTGAATGAAGAAGGTGGCTATCGCGCAGATTACTGGGAAAAGGTCAGTGAATTCTATTCTTCTCCTGGTTTTTGTGATGAAAAGATGTATCTTTTCTATTGTGATACCTTAACTAAATTGACTGATAAGCGGGCACTGGATGCAGATGAATTTTTAACTTCTAGTTGGTATAGCTTAGATGAATTAAAAACTTTATTGGCTGAAGGAAAAATTGTTGATGCAAAGACAATTTATGCAATTACTGTTTGGGAAAATATGATGTTGCGTAATGCTCAGACCGATAATAAGGATTAGTTATGGTAGAAAAACGCTCTGATTATCGTAAAAGGCAGAAAAAAAGCCTACTTAGTAAGCTAAAATCTTCCTTTTCTGATAATGATTCAGAAGAAGTAGATGTAAATCCTGACTTTAAGCGGGATGGCTCTGAAGAAGAACCTAGAAGACGCCCTCTGGCTGGGGATGGACAAGAATTTTATCAGCATAATCAATCGAGTGATAAGGAAACGATTCGCCAAGAGAAGTCTTTAAGACTGAAAAAAAGATTGAATCGTGCTATCCTGATAGTGATTGTTTTAATTATATTGGTGCTATTAGCACTATTTCATTTATAGTGGAACTGAGGAAATAAATTGAAGATTGCGATTATCGTCCCAATGGCGGAAGAAGCTGAATTTTATCGTGATCATTTCCATGCAGAAACAAAAGAAATGTTCGGATCAACAGAATTCGAACATTTTTCTGTTAATGGCAATGATGTATATTTAGGTTTAAGTGGTATCGGAAAGGTACAAGCTGCAATGAACTTAGCCAGTTTGTTGAGTTGTGTTGATATTGATGTCATTTTTATGACTGGTTCAGCAGGTACTCTGGCACCAGATGTTCATCAAGAAGATCTAGTTCTGCCAAATACATTTGCTTATTATGATGCACATAATACTGCAGCTGGAGATTACGTTGAAGGTCAAATCCCTCAACAACCAGCCCAATTTGTACTTGATTCACCACAAAGAACTGCCTTTGCAGAATATTTGAAAGAGGCAGGTGTTTCTTTCCGTGAAGGATTGGTAGTAACGGGTGATTCATTTGTCGCTTCATCTAAACAAAAAGATGAAATTCGTCAAAATTTTCCAACAGCTTTAGCCTGTGAAATGGAAGGTGCCGCTTTTGCACAAGTTGCTCATGCATTTAAGAAGCCTTTAGTTGCCATGCGTGCAATTTCTGATAATGGAGATGGTAGTGCAGAAGAGGATTTCGAAACCTTTGTTAAAAAAGTTGGCGCTAAAGCAGCGAAGTTAATTAGTGATTATGTAGAAAAGATGAATTAGACGTGCGTGAAATTTATTTAGATAATGCTGCCACCACTCCAATGTCACCTAAGGTAATAGATATTATTACTAATGAAATGAAAAATGATTTTGGTAATGCTTCTAGTACTTATGAATTAGGTCGTCAGGCAAGAAAAGCAATTGATCGAGCTCGACATCAAATTGCCCAAGATATTAATGCTCAAGATGGAGAAATTATTTTTACTTCAGGTGGTTCAGAAAGTAATAATACTGCAATTTTTGGAACTGCTTATAGTCGTAAAAATATTGGTAAAAAGATTATTACTACACCAATTGAACATCCATCTGTGCTAAATCCTATGAAACGGTTAGAAGATGAGGGCTATGATGTTGTCTACTTAAAGGTAGATCAAACCGGTCATATTTCTTTAGATCAATTAAAAAAAGAATTAACTCCAGATACAATTTTAGTTTCAATTATGGCGGTTAATAATGAAGTTGGTACGATCATGCCGCTAAAAGAAATTGGAGCTTTAGTCAAAGAGTCAAACGCCTACTTCCATGTTGACAATGTTCAGGGAATGGGCACAATTAAAATTGATGTTAAGGACATGAACATTGATTTTCTGTCTGTTTCTGCACATAAAATTAATGGACCTAAGTTTTTAGGCTTTTTATATGAAAATGCGGATATCGATATTCCAAATTTGATTTTAGGCGGTGAGCAGGAAACCAAACGTCGAGCTGGAACAGAGAACGTACCAGGAATTGCCGGCTTTGGCGAAGCTGTCCGTGAAGTATCCGAGATTGGTCGTGATGCTTTGCAAAAGAAATATGCTCATTATCAAGACATTATTTTAAAGGAATTAGACGATCATCAAATTAATTATGAAATTAATGGTGGGTATGGTCCGGGTTACTCACATCATGTGCTTAATCTGCATCTCAATGGTGTATCTACTACTTCTTTACAAACAAATCTTGATTTGAATGGATTTGCCGTGTCAGGCGGTTCAGCATGTACTGCTGGTTCTTTGGAGCCATCACATGTTTTAATTGCTTGTTTTGGAGAAAATTCACCAAGAATAAATGAGTCGATCCGAATTTCATTTGGGCGTTATAATACGGATGAAGAAATTGAGCAATTCGCTCAAGAATTAGTAAAAATTGTACAAAGAATTCAATCTAAAAATAAATAGTTGCTTTCAAAAAGAAAGTATCTTATTATAAATAAGTGAGGGAAATTATGGCAAATACAGTTGTGATTAATGGTGATAAACGTAAGTTTACTTTGAATCCTGAGTTGAAGCTTTATGCTTTGATTGATGCTGGCTTTGTGAAGACAGCTAAGGGTAATTTTAATTATGAACATCCCCTTTACAATGATTCACCTTATAACGCGCCTACTAAGTTAAAGATGACCATTAATAAGGACTTGTCGCATTTAACTATGGTTATTACTGATCGCAACGGTTTGCAGAAGGTTAATATTTTTAAAAATAAGCAATTAGCTCCTACTGTAGAACTTTTAGATTATATTTTAAAGGATCTTGAGGAGCGTAAGATTTTGCTTGAAGTAAAGGATTGATTGAATAATGGTTGACAATAGCAAGACTAGAGTAGTTGTAGGTATGAGTGGTGGCGTTGACTCGTCTGTTTCAGCACTTTTACTTAAACAACAAGGCTACGATGTTGTTGGTGTCTTTATGAAGAATTGGGATGATACCGATGATTCAGGCGTCTGTACAGCTACTGAAGACTATGAAGATGTAAAAAAGGTTGCCGATAAGATTGGTATTCCATATTATTCAATTAATTTTGAAAAAGAGTATTGGCACCGCGTTTTTGAATATTTCTTGGATGAATACAAGAAGGGAAGAACCCCTAATCCTGATGTAATGTGCAATAGTCAGATTAAGTTCAAGTCGTTCTTGGAATTTGCGATGGACTTGGATGCTGACTACATTGCAATGGGGCACTATGCTAAGACTGTTAAGGATGCCAATGGTGTTACTCATATGATGCGTCCTAAGGATGGTAACAAGGACCAGACGTACTTTTTGAGCCAATTGAGTCAAGAGCAGATTAGTAAGGTTATTTTCCCTCTAGCTAACCTAACTAAGCCACAAGTTAGAGAGATTGCTTTGGCTAATGGTTTAGCTACCGCGAAGAAAAAAGATTCTACAGGTATCTGCTTTATTGGTGAGAGAAACTTTAGAAAGTTTTTAAGTGAATTCTTACCAGCTAAATCAGGTAAGATGGTCACTCCTGATGGTAAGGTAGTTGGTGAGCATGCTGGTTTAATGTACTACACCATTGGTCAAAGACAGGGCTTGGGCTTGGGCTCAACTAAGGAATCAACTGATCCATGGTTCGTGGTCGGCAAGGATCTTAAGAAGAATGAATTAATTGTAGAGCAGGGCTATGATAGTCCACTTCTATATGCTAGTCGCTTGAAGGCAAGTGATATGTCATTCTTTACTGGTAAGCCAGATCATGATTTTGAGATGCACTGTACTGCAAAGTTCCGTTATCGTCAATGTGATATCGGCGTGACTGTTAAGTATCATGCCGCAGACAATACTGCTGATGTTTACTTTGATGAGCCAGCTCGTGCAGTTACACCAGGTCAAGCACTTGTTTTATACAAGGGTGAAGAATGTTTAGGCGGCGGTAATATTGATGCTGCTTACCAAGAAGAAAAGCAATTACAATTAGTTTAAAAAATATGCAAAAAGAGCGTTCGATTTTTCGAACGCCTTTTTCTTTGTGCTAAACTATTCTTATTGATTAGACAATTAGGGGGATTTAAGCAATGCAAATTTATTTTGTTCGTCATGGCAAAACTGAGTGGAATTTAGCTAGTCGCTTCCAAGGAGGACATGGAGATTCACCACTTTTGCCACAAAGCTTAGAAGATATAAAAAAATTAGGTCATCACTTGCAAGGAACTAAATTTAGAGGAATTTTTGCCAGTCCGCTTGATCGGGCCTTTAATACCGCTCAGGGCATCGATGATGCAATGAACGCTAACTTACCTGTTGTGATCGATGAACGACTCAGAGAGTTTAATTTGGGCGATATGGAGGGAATGAAGTTTGGGGATGCAGAGAAAAAATTCCCTAAACAAATGGATAATTTTTGGCACCATCCAGATAAATATGATCCGACTGAACTTCATGGTGAGGATTATCCACATGTTATTGCTCGTGGAAAAGCATTTGCTCAAGAAATGGCACAAAGATTTCCTGACGATGATGATAAGATTCTAGCAGTTAGTCATGGTGCGGCATTATCAGCTATTATGGGTGGACTTTTAGGCTATCCATTGAAAGATATTCGCAAAAATGGCGGCCTTAGCAATACCTCTTTAACTGTCTTAGAAACACTAGATGGCGGAAAGACTTTTAAACCGGTAGTGTGGAATGAAACTAGTTATTTAGGACGTAAATTATCGAAGACGGACTCGTTATAATGGATCAAAAAATAGCGCAACTTTATGATGAAGGTAAAGTAGAACAAGCCATTCATCTTTTAATCAAAAAAATCGATCAGCATCCACAACAAGTTGCTAATTATTTGCAGCTATCGACGTATTTAATTGAGCAAGGAAGCTTGGATCAAGCACAGAAGCTATTGGAGCAGGCCCAGCATCTGGTTAAAGAGCCACAAGAATTAAATTATAATCTGGCAGTGTGTTATTACATGCAAGGCGATTTTGATAAGGCACTGGCTTTATTAGATCAGATACCTAATGATGACTTAACTCTTTATCAAAAGGCACTAACTTACTTAAAATTAGGGCAAGGCCAAAAAGCTTTAGCTTATGCTTTGACGATCAAAAAAATTGATGAGCGAATTCAGGAATTGCTAGGCGATATTTGGTTAAGTTTGGGTGAGAATCAACAGGCTCAGCAAATGTATTTGGCAATTCCTGATAATAAGAAAAATGCGAAAGTTTATTTTTTACTAGGTGTCACTACATTAGAAAAAGATCGTGACCAGGCTCAGAAATATTTTGCTCAAGCTAAGCAGATGGATGCTAAGTATTATCAGCAAGCAATGAATCAGTATGCTTCAATTATGAAGATGCTAAATGACAAGGAAAAGAAAAATTATGAATGAATTTACCGGTAAGGTTAACGGGATTGTTTTTGAAAATAGTAAAGACTTGTATAAAATTCTTGACGTTGAAATTATCGGCACTTTATCCGATTATTCTCGTCCCGATATTAAGGTGACAGGGAATTTTGGCGATATTCAAATTAATAGCAGCTATCGCTTCGAGGGTAAACTAGTAATGCATGAAAAATTTGGCTTGCAGTTTAGAGCAAATAACTATAAGCAAGTCTTGCCACATGAAGAGGGATCTTTAACTAAGTATTTGAGTTCGAATAAGTTCCCTGGAATTGGTAAAAAGGCTGCGACTACGATTATTGATGAATTAGGGCTAAATGCCTTAGATGTATTGAAGGAAAGTCCAGCTAAGATTGATAAGCTTTCTTTAACTAGAAAGCAAAAGGACAGTCTTTTGGCAGGACTAAATGCGATGGATTCTTATTCAGAAGTAATTTTAAAATTGGCTAAATACGGCATTAATAAGCGTATTGCAGGACGGGTTTACCAGCTTTATCATGGTGAAGCATTAGCAAAACTAGAGAAAGATCCTTATGCAGCAGTTAATGATATTTCGGGTTTTGCATTTAAAACCGCGGATATGATGGGAAGCCAATTAGATATTGCTAGTGATGATCCACGTAGAATTAAAGGTGCTGTTTATCAAGTATTACTCGATGCTTTAAATGGTGAGGGAGATACTTATGTAGGCTTAGCTGAGTTATTAACAGAAGCAAGTAAATTGCTTCAAATCAATCAATTCGACCCAATTGCTAGCTGTATTAATAGTTTACAAGAAGCTGGCAAAGTAATAGTTGATGGTGAGAATGCTGCTCTACAAAATATTTATCAAACAGAAGTTGATATTGCTCGCTTGATGAAAAACTTGGTAGAAAAAAAAGAAGATAAAAAAAGAGAACAATATGATGATAAAAAGGTAGAGCAAGCAATCAAGGATGCTGAAAAGGAACTTAAGATTCACTACGACGATACACAGAAGTTGGCCATCAAAAACGCAGTTAACCAACCGATTTCTATTTTGACAGGTGGACCAGGTACAGGTAAAACTACTATCATTAATGGAATTTTATTAGTATTACGCAAGCTGGCTGAGATTCCTTCCTCCGCTCTTTACAGTGAAGATCCTCCGTTTTTACTAGCAGCACCGACTGGACGTGCAGCTAAAAGAATGGGTGAAATTACCGGAATCAGTGCTAAAACAATTCACCGAATGTTGGGGTTAGGTATTGGTGATACTAACACTCAGGACTTGAATGAGTTAAATGGTGAAATCTTAATTGTTGATGAAATGTCGATGGTTGACATGTTCCTTTTTAAACAACTTTTGGCAAGTATTCATGATACGCGGCATATTGTTTTCGTTGGTGATAAGGATCAGTTACCTTCGGTTGGAGCTGGCAATGTCTTCAGTGACCTGATTAAATCGCAAGCGTTTCCAACTACTATTTTGAAGCAGATTCATAGACAGGGTGATGATTCAACGATTATTACTTTGGCGCATGATGTTAATGAGGGTAAAGATCAGCAAGCCTTGTTTAAGAAAACAAAGAATTATTCTTTTATTAGCTGTCGTCCCGAATTAGTAGGGGATGCAGTTGGACAAATTGTTAAACTTGCTTTAAAACGTGGATTTGCAAAAGATGATATTCAAGTGCTTAGCGCGATGTATCTTGGCAATGGTGGTGTAACTAACCTTAATAATGTTATTCAGGCAATTTTAAACCCATCTCAGCCTAAAAGTAAGGTATTAGAAGCACATAATGAAGTTTTCCGAATTGGCGATCGTATTCTGCAATTGCAAAATAATCCTGAAAAAGATATTTATAATGGACAAATTGGTAAGATCATTAGCATTGATGAAGATGATGCCAAGGAATGCATGATTGCAGATTTTGATGGAAGAGAAGTTGCCTTTTCTAGAAAAGATTTAAATGATCTGACCCGGGCTTATGCAATCACTATTCATAAATCACAAGGTTCAGAATTTCCATTGGTAATCTTGAATCTAACCATGCAGAATTTTGTGATGCTAAAACGAAATCTTTTGTATACTGCAATAACGCGAGCTGAGAAAAACTTAGTGTTAGTTGGTGATCCACGGGCATTTGTGGCAGCTTTTAAGACGCCGGGAAATGATCGTAAGACTGGCTTAGCAGCGAAGATTTGTCAGCAATTGGGTATTAAAAAATCATTGGATAAATCTGATCAAAGCAAGCAGCACGAAAAAGCTCAAGAAATGGAGAATGAAACCGATAAAGCAGAAGTAGCAGAAGATTTTGTTCTAACCCCGGAAAAAATATATTCTGGTGAAATTGATCCAATGATTGGAATGGAAAATATCAAATTATAAGGATAAAAGCCCCTTGAATTGTTAAAACAAGGGGCTTTTTCATTATACAAAATCATGGTATAATTATTGCTGTCTAAACATACGTTCCAAAATATGGATAATTAACATGGATATTACAATAATTACACTAACAGTAGGCATATTAACCTATTATTTTTTTCAAAAGCGAAAAAAGAAGAAAATGAAAAAAATAGAATTATCTGTAACAGATAAGAAAGAAATAACTAAAATTGAAAAAATTGCAGGCAAAAGATTACCATACCGTTTTCCTAATCATAAGAACTTGACCTTTCAGATCATTGAATTAATGCGACCAGGTTATATTAAGCGACGCATTTTTGACAATAAAGGCCATTGTCATTATTTGATTAAGTACTATTTAGATCGTTCAGTGGCGGAATTAGTTGAATTTGGTAAGACGGATGGTCATTATTGGCGTAAGACTAGTTGGAATGGAGAAACTAAGGTAACTTACCATTATGGCAAACATGAATTCAATGAGTTAGACGAAATTACAAAAAATTTGCGCTATTATGGCTCAATAGTCAAAGAAGGTAGAAACAAAATTTTGCCTTTGGAAAATGACTTAAATCAGTATGTGAATGAGTTAGAAAATCATGCTAGCTATCAAAAAGCTTGGATTACACATAAAAAAGTAACTGATTCACAGACTGTTCATGATGCTATGATAGTTGAAAAAACTTTGTTGAATAATAAACGTGATTTGAAACGAGCTTTGGCTCTGCAAAATGTTTTACGAATTCGGGCAATTAATTCTGGCTATAAGGTTTACAATCAAAAAGTAAACGCATTTCAAAAAAGAATGACTGAACTACATTTGAATCAAATAAAACATTTGCGACCTATGAATATTTTATCTCAACGTGATTTGCGCCATCTTAGCAATCTCTTGGCAGGCGCTGCCGCAGAAGAATTAGTGAATTCTCGTTTACGTGAAGTGCAGACAGGAAAAGAAATAATTCATAATTTACTGTTACCATATCCCTATGAAAAAAAGAATAGTTTAGGGAGTAACCAAATTGATCATGTGATAATTACGACTAGCGGGATTTTTTGCTTGGAAACCAAAGCACGAACAAGTAAAAATGGACAGTATAATGTGCAGGTCGATTATGATCAGATAGCTGATCAAGTGGCCAAGCATAAAGAAAGTATTAAATATGTCCTAGAAAAAAGCAACAACCCAGTGATTATTAATTTATTGAGACGCTTGCCAAATATAGATCAATTAATCAGAAACGTGGTTGTATTTGTAAGTAGAACAGATGATGAGTTCACATTGACTGATTCGAACCGTTATCAAAAAATGGGAATAGATGTTGTGCAATTGGCAGATATTCAGTCGTTATTAGTCAAAGCTAAAACTGGAATTGGATTACAGCCAGACGAAATTGCAGCTATCAAAGAAGAAATGGATAATAGTAAACAATTGCAAGAAGAAAAAAATTATCAAGAAAATGTTCTATTTTTTGAAGATCAGGAGTCAACGTTAACTCAAAAGCAGGTGGAAGAGCAATTGTATCATGCTAATCAGGTGATTAAACATATCGATCAGATTAATGGACTTCTTGGTAATTACTTGCAGGAAGCACGGGAGTGGCAAAAGCAGTATCAAAAATACCGTTATTGGAAGAAATTTTATGATCAAGTACATGATTTCATTGATCAGGACCAATATTATCAAAATCATAATTCGAAAAGAGAAATTTTAGATAAGATATAAAAAAGGAAGAATTTGGAATTCTTCCTTATTTTAATAAATTAAAATGATCAACTTTAAATGTTACTTTGAAGGGCTGCTTTTCAATATCTTCACCATCAATTTGAGCATATTCACTTTTATTGGTTTGAACTAGGATTTCTTTAGCTTCAATATAATGAAATTCTGGTGCATTAACGTGTGAACCATCTTTGATCAGCTTACCAAAAAGCCAGAGAAACTTGCGTAAACTTGGTTTTTCAACAATTACTGTATCAAGATGGTGACTGTAAATGTCCGCTTTTGGCAAAATAGCAAAACCACCGCCAAAGTAGGGATGGTTAGTAGTAGTGACAAAGTATGCATCTCCGTAACGAAGAGTTTCGTTTTTAGTTTTAACAGTCACTGTAAAGGTATCCTGCTTAATTAGTGCCTTGATTATATTTAGGCCATAAATCATATTTCCAGAATTGAGGTGATTGAGGTGTTTTTTTAATTGCTCATGATTACTCTGATGAACAACAAAGGCATCAAAACCAATACCGAAATTATTAACAAAGTAACCCTTAGGAATTTGTTTAATATTTGATATGAAAAAACCACAATCAACTTGTTCCGGTTCAGGATCTCGGAGCAAATTGTTGATTAATTGCCTGGGATCTGCGGTTAATCCAGCACCACGGGCAAAATCGTTGCCTGTTCCTGCAGGCAAATAAGTAATAGCTGTCTCAGGATAATTAGAAGTCTTTATTCCATTTAAAACTTCATTAAAGGAGCCATCTCCACCAACTACGATTAAAACATGTTCAGAAGAGAGATGTAAATTAGCGTAATTTTGTGCTAGAACGACTAATTCTCCAGGATAATGACTTTTTTGTCGCTTAAAAGGAATATTCATTTCTTTTAGTATATCTTGTAATTCTTTATCAGCTTTAATAGCATTGCCATTCCCAGCGACCTCATTAACTAATAACTGAACTTTAATTTTTTTATGCATATTGTTTATTTTCTAAAATAAAAGACTCCCTAAGGAGTCCTTTTTACTATTTCTTTTCGATAATGATTGGTAAAATCATAGGCCGTCGTTCAGTCTTGGAATACAAGAAGTCTGAAAGATTTTCGGTGATCGCCTTTTTAATGTCACTTTCTTTTGGTCTATTTGATTTAGCCATTTCATTTCTAAGCACATGATAAACATGCTTTTGCGCTTGACTAATTAACTCAGTTGATTCACGCATGTAGACAAATCCGCGACTGAGAATGTCAGGACCAGCTAAGACTCGCTTGTGCTTATAATCAACTGTAGCAACTGCAACAACTAAACCTTCTTCAGAAAGAATTTGACGATCATGAACAACAACGTTGCCAACATCTGCAGTACCAGAAGTATCAACGTAAACGTCACCTGCAGGAATATGTCCTGCGATTCTAGCGCCATCAGGGCCAAAGCAGACAACTTCACCATTAGATAAAACAAAAGTGTTTTCAGCGGGTACACCGGCTTGTTGAGCAAGCTGGGTGTGAATAACCTGCATTCTGTACTCACCATGAACAGGAATCATGTACTTAGGCTTAACTAAGCGAACCATCATCTTTAACTCTTCTTGGCCGCCGTGTCCGGAAGTATGAACGTTATTTACTCTTCCGTGAATAACATCGGCTCCGCCTTCCATTAACTTATTAATTAAGTGGTTAACACTTAATGTGTTACCTGGAATTGGGTTAGAGGAGAAGATGACTGTATCACCAGGTTGTAAGCTGATTTGACGGTGAGTACCATTAGCAATTCGCGATAAAGCGGCTAATGGTTCACCTTGAGAACCAGTACATAAAATCATTACTTTTTCAGGTGGTAGTTTGTTGATCTCATCTGCGTCAACAATTAGATCCTTAGGCAAATTTAAGTAGCCCAAGTCGACCCCATTATCAACGCCATTTTCCATACTACGTCCAAAAATTGCAACCTTTCTACCGGTATCAATTGCAGCTTGAATAGCAGTTGATACACGATAAAGATTAGATGCAAAAGTGGCAAAAATAATTCTACCGTGGATTCCAGTGATGATATTATGTAGTGACTTAGCTACAAATCGTTCAGACTTAGTAAATTGTGTTACTTCAGCATTAGTTGAATCTGAGAGAAGAGCAAGTACACCTTCATTGCCTAATTGAGCCATCTTTTGAAAATCTGGTGCAGGTTGATCCATTACTGGTGTTAAGTCAAACTTAAAGTCACCAGTAAAGACAACGGCACCGAGTGGTGTATGAACGGCAATACCTAAAGTATCAGGAATAGAGTGAGTAGTTCTAAAGAAAGAAACGGAAAGTTTCTTAAACTTCAAAACAGTATCCTCATGCTCTTCGTGTAGTTCAGTTGTCTTTAAAATTCCGTGTTCTTCCAATTTGCCTCTAATTAATGAAAGGGCAAATGGTGTCGCATAGACAGGAATTTCAGGAATTTTTTCTAACAAAAATGGAATACCACCGATATGGTCTTCATGTCCGTGACTAACCACAAGAGCTTTGATTTTCTTACGATTCTTGATTAGGTAAGAATAGTCTGAAATAACGTAATTAATACCTAATAGGTTATCTTCGGGGAATTTAATACCACAGTCCATGATGATAATTTCATCCTGATACTGAACACAATACATATTTTTGCCGATTTCATGCAAACCCCCGATTGCATAAACGGCTACTTCATTATTTTTAATTCGCACTCTTTATTACTTCTTGTCGAACGTTGTTAACTTAAAGTCAGCATGTTCTTTTTCGTAAGTTAACGAATTACCAGTTAATTCTTGGATGAGTTCAATGTTATAGGGGGTATTGTCCTCAACCATACTTCTTGCTTCGACCATGTTGTCTGCTTCCATGTAAAGAGTTTGTGTAGTTTCTCTACGAGGATTGACAATCTTGTTTTTTTGATACAAAACTTTGTAGATCATAAATGATTCTCCTTATTAATGTATAAACGTTCAATGTAGAGTAAAAATTACTCAATAGCTATAAAAATTTTATCATAATTATAAAGTTAAGTATATAATTATGTTTTTTTGATTTTTACCGATTAAATTTGGTCAATGTTATTGACGTAAAATAACATCAGTTGTACGATAATCATGTAGTAAATGATTAATAAATTCATTTGCTCGTTATAAGAAGTCTCTTCAATCTTCTTAATTCCCAATGTATGAGTCACTGGCCTAGTTAACCAGTGACTTTTTTATACAAAAAAGCCTGCAGATGCAGGCTTTTGTTTTGGTTAAATAACAATTAAGAAATTACGACTGTATCTTCTTTAAGTGCGAATGGATCCTGCTTATTAATGCGGTCATAGAACAAGTGACCATTTAAGTGATCAATTTCATGAGAAGAAACAATTGCTGGGTAATCCTTTAAGCGAATGGTTTTTTCTTCACCGTCAACGGTGTAGTAATGAATGGTTAATTTATCAGGGCGGGGAACGTAACCATTAATAACTTCATCAACACTAAGGCAACCCTCACCTTCGCTAAGACAAGCTTGACGAACAGATTCAGAGACAATCTCTGGGTTAACATAAACTTCTTTAAAGATAATTTTGCCTTGATCATCAGGAACTAAAAGTGCAGCCATTTGTACACCTTCACCTACTTGAGGTGCGGCTAGGCCAACGCCTGCTCTTAATTGGTGCTTTTCAGCAATCTTAGGATCTTGTGAATCAATTAAGTATTGCATCATATCATCAGCTAATTTTTTATAGTGATCACTAAGTGGAAATGTTAAAGGCTTGGCAACTTGACGTAAGACGGGATCACCGTCACGTACGATATCTTTCATTAAGATCAAAATAATTACTCCTTTTTAAAAATTATTATCTACATTATATTTTTACCATAGTTTAATAGTTTTTGCTTGTTTTTGCATAAAAAAATCCAGGGTTAACTTGATTGTTAAGCGTTGACCCGTATGCAGTTAGGTGGTAAAATTCACTAACGTAACTATACAGATTTAAGAAAAGCACTTCGATAAGGCGCTAATGCGTTACCGAAACTGTGACAGAGTCACAGTTTTTTTATTGAAGAGTGGGGAGGAATACTTTTGTCAGAAAAAAGAAGAGACGATCTAAGAAACATTGCGATCATTGCCCACGTTGACCACGGTAAGACTACCTTGGTTAACCAATTATTGAAGCAATCTGATACTTTGCCAGAACACATGAATCTGGAAGATCGTGCTATGGACTCAAATGCCATTGAACGTGAACGCGGTATTACTATTTTGTCTAAGAACACTGCTGTTAAGTATAAGGATACTACTATCAACATCTTGGATACACCAGGTCACGCTGACTTTGGTGGGGAAGTAGAACGTGTTATGCACATGGTTGACGGTGCATTGCTTTTGGTTGATGCCTATGAAGGTCCAATGCCACAGACTCGTTTCGTTTTAAAGAAAGCTTTGGAAGCTGGCGTAAAACCTATCGTTGTTTTAAACAAGATTGACCGTCCAGGCGCTCGTCCTAAGAAGGTTTTGGATGATGTACTTGAACTTTTCATCGAATTAGGTGCCAACGATGAACAGCTTGACTTCCCAGTTGTTTATGCATCAGCTTTGAATGGTACTTCATCATATGATCCAGATCCAAGTACTCAAAAGGAAACTATGGATCCAATCTTTGATACCATTATTAAGAATATTCCTGCTCCAGTAGACAACTCTGATGAGCCATTACAATTCCAAATCACCATGCTTGATTGGGATGACTATGTTGGTCGTATCGGTGTTGGTAGAATTTACCGTGGTAAGGTTAAAGTTAGTGACAACATCACTGTTATGAAGCGTGATGGTTCAACTCAAAACTTCCGTGTTACTAAGTTATTTGGTTACTTTGGCTTGAAACGTAACGAAATTAAGGAAGCTAAGGCTGGAGATATTATTGCCATTAGTGGTATTAATGATATCTACGTGGGTGAAACTATTGCATCAGCTGAACATCCAGAAGCATTGCCACTTCTTAAGATTGATCCACCAACTCTTCAAATGGACTTTGTTGCCAACGATTCACCATTTGCAGGTCGTGAAGGTGATCAAGTAACTCCTAAGAAGCTTGAAGATCGTTTGATTCGTCAAACTCGTACCGATGTTTCTTTGAAGGTTGAACCAACTGATCAATTGAACGCTTGGACTGTTTCAGGTCGTGGTGAACTTCACCTTTCAATTTTGGTTGAAGAACTTCGTCGTGAAGGCTTCGAATTACAACTTTCACGTCCTAAGGTTATTTACCGTGAAATTGATGGTACTATGTGCGAACCATTTGAATCAGTACAAATCGATACTCCAGATGAATATGTTGGTTCTGTTATTGACTCACTTTCACAAAGAAAAGGTGAGATGAAGAATATGGAATCAACTGGTAATGGTCAAACTCGTCTTGAATTTTTAGTTCCATCACGTGGTTTGATTGGTTACAATAATGAATTCATGTCACAAACTGGTGGATATGGTATCATGAACCACACCTTTGAAGCATATAAGCCAGTAGTAAAGAACTGGAACCCAGGTCGTCGTAATGGTGCATTGGTATCCATTAACCAAGGTCAATCAACTACTTACTCACTTCAATCAGTAGAACAACGTGGTGAGTTATTCATCGGTGCTGGTGTTGAAGTTTACGAAGGTATGATTGTTGGACAATCATCACGTGAACGTGATATTGCTGTTAACGTAACTAAGGGTAAGAACTTAACTAACACTCGTGCTGCCGGTAAGGACCACGCTGCTGCTATTAAGACTCCTAGAACGTTGACTCTTGAAGAAGCTATCGAATTCTTAAATGATGATGAATATTGTGAAGTAACTCCCGAATCTATTCGTTTACGTAAGAAGATTTTGAACACTTCAGAACGTCAAAAGGCTGATAAGAAGCGTAACCGTGCTAACTAAGATAGTTTAATAAATTTTAAAAGGTCGTCACTTGATAGAAGTGATGATCTTTTTGTTTTATAATGAAAAAAGTATTATTTAGATAAAGGGGCAACGCTTGTGCGTCGAAAATTACGTTATCTTAATTACCAGATTTTTATTCCCTATCTTATTTTAGTAGTGGTTGGGATAATTTTGGTATATTCAGCTAGTTCAGATATTTTATTAGTTAATGGATTTAAGCCAAATGTCTATGGGATACGGCAAGCAATCTATGCTATAGTAGCTTTCTTTTTGTTTGGGATTCCGTTTTTTGCATTAAGAATCAAAGTATTTAAAAATCCAAAATTTGTAGGGGGATTTTTATTAATTTGTATACTTATGCTAGGATGGCTAGTATTTCTACGTTTTGCTCATGGCAGTAGTGCGGCAGTTAATGGTGCTGTAGGTTGGATTAACTTGGGCTTTATCAATTTGCAGCCACTAGAAGTTACTAAATTGGCTCTGGTCATTTATTTGGCATATGTACTAGACAGAAGAGATGGAAAATTAGTCAAGGGTAAGATCAAACATAATTTGTCACACCCAGCAATTTTGGCGGCTTTTTTAATGTGCTTGGTTATTGTTGAACCTGATTTTGGTGGGACAGCAATTTTATTTATGATCACTTTGGTAATGTTTTCAGTATCAGGGGTTCCAACTAAATTAGCTTTAACTTGGTTAGCTGGGATTGTGATCTTAGTGGCAGCTGTATTTCTTATTGTAGTTGCCTGGAATCCTGGATTTTTACAAAGAAGTTATCAATTCCAACGACTAATGTCGTTCTTGCATCCCTTTGAATTAGAGCAAAAAGGTGGGGCCCAGCTAGTTAACTCCTATTATGCAATCCACAATGGGGGATTATTTGGCGTAGGACTAGGTAATAGTATGCAAAAGCGAGGTTACTTACCAGAGCCGTATACCGACTTTATTTTATCCATTACAGCAGAAGAAGTAGGTGTGATTCTGACAATTTTATTGGTTGGATTACTCTTTTATTTGATGTGGCAGATTATGGAAGTTGGGGTTCACGCGGTTTCTCAATTCGACGCATTAATTTGTTTTGGCGTGACGACTATTATTTTTACAGAAGCATTCTTTAATATCGGTGCAGTACTAGGATTGTTGCCGATTACGGGGGTTACGCTGCCATTTATTTCATATGGTGGTTCATCAATGATTGTCTTGACTGCTGCGATTGGTTTAGTACTGAACGTTTCAGCAAATGAAAAAATGTTACAGGAAAAGGATGAAACAGTTGCATGAGTATCAATAAAGAAATTGAAAGTACCCACTTAATTAAAAGGGTAGCATTGATTATTTATTTAAAATCAGTTAGTGATCAATATAAGTTGCGCCATTTTGGTGACATTGTTTATTTTTCTAAAAAAATGAAATATTGTGTTCTTTATGTTAATCGCAACGAATGCAATGAAATCAAAGGACAAATTGCTCATTTGGATTTTGTTAATCATGTCGAAATTTCAGCTGAAGAAGAAGTAAATTTGGATAGCCAACATATTGAAAATCAATTAGCTGAGATGGCCCAAAAAGCAGAAAAGAAATTGCAACTTGAACAAGAAAAAAGTGAGAATCAACTAAAATGAGAATTATTTCAGGGAAATATGCTAAAAGAAATTTATTTACTTTGAAAAGTAATCGGACAAGACCAACCAGTGATAAGGTGAAAGAATCCCTTTTTAATTCATTGGGACAATTTTTTCAGGGTGGTAATGTTTTAGACTTATATGCTGGTAGTGGTGCCTTAGGAATTGAAGCTGTTTCAAGGGGCTGTGACCATGCGAGTCTGGTTGATATTAATCATGCTGCTTGTACAATTATTAAGAAAAATGTTGCTTTAACTAAGGAAGAGCAGCGTTTTAATGTTTATAATATGCGCAGCTCTGCAGCATTAAAATTATTTTCTGAGGATGATGAAAAGTTTGATCTAGTTTTTCTTGATCCGCCCTATGCCAAAGAAAAAATCGCTAAGGACATGTTGCAGATGGTAAAGTCGAACCTACTTAATGATCATGCAATTGTGGTGGCAGAAACTGATGATCATACAGAACTGGGTGAAATTACTGGTTTTTCATTGATCAAAGAACACCATTTAGGAAAAACAATTGTGAGGATTTATCGAAAGGACTAATAATGACAATCGCTTTATTTCCAGGGAGTTTTGATCCGATTACTAATGGGCATGTGGAGACCGCTAAAAAGGCTGCTGAAATTTTTGATAAAGTATATGTAGTTGCGATGACCAATACAGCTAAGAAATACTTGTTTACGCCTGAAGAACGTGCTGATCTAATCAGGGATGCACTAAGGGAAATACCTAATATTGAAGTGCTAGAAAGACCGGAAGAAGTAACCGTAAATTTAGCACATGAATTGCATGCTAAAGTTATGGTGCGCGGTGTACGCAACAGTGCTGATTTCCGCTATGAACAGGAGATTGCTGGGATTAATAAAAAATTGGCTCCAGATGTGAATACAGTTTTGCTTTTTACGAGTCCAGAAAATTCTTTTGTAGCTTCAAGCATGATTAAGGAATTAGCTCGTTTTGATGAAGATGTTAGTCTGTTTTTACCTAAAAAAGCAGCGATTGCATTGAGAGAGAAGCTAAAACATGAATAATAAGAAAAACAATCAATCGAAAAAGCACTTGCGTAATTGGCTCTTGGCACTAATTGCGCTTGTTTTATTAGTGGTACTTGCTGTTTGGCCGACCGATTATTATATTGAATATCCTGGTGAGGCAATGCCCGTGGGCCAGTTTATTAAGTCATCAAATAAACGTCCGAATAATTTTTATTTGGTGACAGTTAGCGTAACTAGTCGGCCAGCTCCGGTTTTGCAATATCTATGGAGTTTTACTCGTCCCTATGATGAGCGTGTATCAAGCAAGGAGCTGCTAGGAGGTCAAACTAGTGCTCAATATAATGAGTTGCAAAACTGGTATATGGAAACAAGTCAGCAGAATGCAATTTATTATGCAGCTAAAAAAGCAGGTAAACAGCATAGCTTAAAATATCTAGGCGTTTATGTAATGGAAGTCCAGAAAAATTCTAGTTTTAAAAATAAGCTCCAAATTGGTGATACCGTTTTAGGCGCAAACGGGCATCGTTTCAGGTCAACTGAAGAGATGATGAATTATTTGCGTAAACAAAAAATTGGTGTACGAGTAACAATCTCAGTTTTGCGTGGTAAGCAAGAGAAACACTTTACTGGCAAAATTGTTAAGGTAAAGGGTACTAATAAGCCAGGAATTGGGATTCAATTAGTTGAGCATGTAGTTGTGAAAACTAAGCCTAAGTTAAAAATTAATGCTGGCGAAATCGGTGGCCCCTCAGCCGGATTGATGTTTACACTTGAAAGCTATGAGGTCTTTACCAAGCAGAACTTAAGTAAGGGACATAAGATTGCGGGAACAGGTACGATTTCACCTACCGGAAAAGTAGGAATCATTGGTGGTGTTGATAAAAAAGTGGTAGCTGCTAGCAGAGAAGGTGCAGAGGTCTTCTTTGCGCCGACTGATTCAACCAGTGTGAAGAAAAGTGAGACTAATTATGCGGTTGCTAAGAGAACCGCAAAGAAAATTCACACCAAAATGAAAATTGTCCCTGTGAGCACTTTTGATGATGCATTAAACTATCTAAAGACACACTACTAAAAAATTCAAAAAAATTTGAAGTCCAGAAAAAATTCTGGGCTTTTTTTGCGTAATAAATAGTAGAGGTGATTTTTATGAATTTTGAAAAAGTAAAAGAATTTGTGCTTGAGAAAAAAGTATATCTCATTGGTGCAATAATTCTTGTAGTTGGATTTTATGGATTAAAGAAAGGGGATCATCAAGAAAATGCTGCTGCAGTGCAGGATCAAGTTATGCAGTCTAGCATTAGTAGTTCAGGTGCAACCACTAATACTAATGCAGTGACTAGCAGTAGTTCAACAACCGTTTCTAAGACTGTAACTTGTGATATTTCCGGTGCGGTGAAGCATCAGGGAGTATATACATTGAAAAATGGTGCTCGTCTGCAGGAGTTAATTGAGGCGGCTGGAGGTACTACTGCTAGAGCACAATTAAAAGCTATTAACCGCGCTACTTTGCTTAAGGATCAAGATAAAATTCATATTCCTTACAAGGGTGAAAAGGTTGAAAATGTGGCAACTGCAGGATCAGCTGATAACAGTCAAAATAGTGGGAGTACTAGTAGCAGTAGCCCAAGTAATCAAGGGGATGGCACTAAGATCAACTTAAATACTGCTAATGTAGCGGAACTACAAAAGTTAACTGGAATTGGTCAAAAAAAGGCAGAACAGATTATTGCTTATCGTGAACAAAATGGTTCTTTTAAAAAGATAGAAGATTTAATGCAGGTATCAGGAATAGGAGAAAAGACTTTTGCGAGCCTTAAAGATCAATTGGCTGTTTAAAAATGAAGTTGGCTTTTACTTAATAACCGCTTTGTTGCTAATTACAATCTCTTTTTTGGCTTTTTCTTGTACAACAATGGTGCAAAAAATAGTAGCTTTATTTTTTCTGGGTTACTTTTTGCTACTGTTAGTACAAAAATATCGAGTTAGTTTAAAAATAGTTAGTCTAATAGTTGGGGCATTTCTATTACTAATTTTTTTAAGTAAATCAAAAACCAATTTTGTTTTAACCAAGCAGAGCCAATTAAGAATTTACCCTGATCAGGTAAGAATTAAAGACGACTACTTAACAGGTGTGGGTAATTTTGCTCAAGGTAAAATTTTAATTAGTGGCAAGGTAACAGATGCTCAAAAAGAACTGCTTAAGCATGGGAACCCTATTTTAGTGACAGAAATTAATGGGGAATGCAATTCAATTGAGCCAGCAACTAATATTGGTGAGTTTAATTTTCAGAATTATTATCAGGCAAAACAGATTTACCAAAAATTGAAATACAGTAGTTGTCAAATGAAGCTATTACCGATTACTGATTTTGGGGATCAATTGCATCAATTACGTTTTGAATTGCAGAACTATTTTGCCAAGATGCCACAGTTGTTAGGCTTTTTCGCTAGTGAATTAATCTTGGGTGAAAATAATGCTCAAGAAAATCAAGAAATACTAAATAATTATCGAGATTTGGGTGTTATTCACTTGTTAAGCATTTCAGGCTTACATGTTGGAATCTATGTCTTATTAATTAGCGTATTTTGTTTTAACTTGAAACTGACAGATGAAGAAACTTTTGTCTGCTGTACATTGGTTTTATTGCTAGGTATTTTTCTAAGCAATGGTCAAGCCGGCTTTGTAAGAGCGAGTTTAACCTACTTTTTAGGCAAAATTTGTAAGTTTAAGAAATATCATGTTGCGTCGATAGATCTGCTGGGATTGACCTGCATTTTACATCTTTTAGTAGTACCGCGTTTATTTCTGGCAACTGGAGCCTTATTGAGCTATATTTTGGCATTGGGTTTACAGTTAACTGATAAGTTTGGCAGTTTTAAACAAGCAATTTTGTTAAATATTTTATTAACGCCATTACTATTGCTTTTCTTTTATCAGATCAATTTTTTAACTGTAATTTTTAATATGTTAGTAGTGCCATATTTCAATTGGATAGTTTTACCAATTGCTTTTTTCAATATTGTGACGTTTGGTCTGACTAAAGATTTTGCTCCGGTATTAGAAAAAGTGCTTGAATTAGGTGAGAAAATCATTGGGCAATTATCTGCTACTAAGTTGGGACTACTAACTTTTGGGCAAATTAATTGGTGGCAGTGTCTGTTGCTATTAATAGTAACGATTATTTTAATTGTTTCTTTAAGAGAAAAAGTTAACTGGCGCTTTAATAGTAAGAAAATTATGGTGGGCTTGTTGAGCTTGTATGTAATTTTCTTCAGCATGATTCATTTTCCTTTGCGAGGGCAAGTAACCTTCATTGATGTGGGCCAAGGAGATAGTATTCTAGTGACTACGCCATTTCCTCGCAAGGTATATTTAATTGATACTGGTGGAAAACTAAACTTTAGTGGCAAAAAGCAGACACCTCAGATTGATCGAATTACTATTCCATTTTTGAAAAGTCAGGGAATTAATACAATTGACGGAGTCTTTGTTTCGCATCAAGATGCCGATCACGTTGGTGATTTAGGACCATTACTAGAGCAGGTTAATGTTAAGAAATTATTTATGGCCGAAGGACTAATTAAGAATCCATCTTTTCAAAAGAGATTAGATGGTCGTGTAAAAGATACCAAATTAGTGGAGTTACTTGCAGGAATGCGGGTGAAAGAACCGCAGATTACATTTAATGTGGTTTATCCATATCAAGCAGGAGAAGGAAAGAATGAAGATTCCCTGAGTTTGCTTTTTAGAGTAGCGAATAAGAATTGGTTGTTTACAGGAGATTTAGGTCAAGATGGTGAAAAGGAAATTATGCAGAGGATGAAACTTCAGGTAGATTATTTTAAATTGGGTCATCATGACAGTAAAACATCATCCAATCCAGACTTTTTACGTGCAATCCATCCTAAGCAAGTTTTTATTTCTGCTGGTCGAAAAAATAGGTTCGGGCACCCCCATCAAGAGACGCTAACGACACTAACTCAACAGCAAATACCATGGGTTTCAACGCAAGACTGTGGTATGATTAGCTGGTATTATGGCGGACTGCAAAGTCCTAGATTTAGTTACTTTTTAAAGCGGGATAAAAAATGACCTTACTTTCTTTATTTAAAAATACAAATAACAATAATCCACATACCTTAATTTGGGGTGCAGATGACTTTCTCAATGATTACTTGGTGAGATCATATGCCAAGGAAGATCGCTTTAAAGATTTGGAGCACGTGACTGTCGATTGCGAAAGCGATGGCTTAGATGAATTGATTGCGAGCTTAACTGAATCCAGTTTATTTAGTGAACAGAAATTTATTGTAGTCAAAAATCCTTTCTTTTTAACAGCTAAGGTATCTAAAAAATTACAGAAACAAATTGATGACTTACAAAAAATTTTTGAAAACTTAGCTGATTTAGAAGATGTAGTAGTAATTGTTGCTTCTTATGAAAAAATTGATAGGCGTAAAAAACTGACTAAAACTGTTCTAAAGCAATTCAATGTGGTTGAGCCACAAATTAGGCCCTATGAAGTTGCTTCAACGACTAAAGCCTTGATCAAAGATGAGGGATATATAATCACACAGTCAGCTTTACAGCTGCTAATTGAGCGGAGTGATCAGGTAATTGACACTATTTTAAGCAATTATCAAAAGCTAAAAATGGTAGCTACCGATAACAAAATTACTGAAAAATCAGTAATGCAAAATGTAGATTTGTCCCTAGCACAAAATATTTTCGCTATTTTGGAGTCGGCTTTAGATAAGAATTACCGTGAAGCAGTTGAGCGCTTAGATAATCAATTACGTGAAGGGACTAATCCAATTCAATTATTAGCGGTCTTTGAAAATCAATTAGAATTGATTTTGGTCGTTAAGATCTTAGCACAAAGAGGTCGTAGCGAACCACAAATTGTAAAAGAATTAGGCGTTCATCCCTATAGGGTTAAGTTAGCCCTACGTAATCGGTTGAAGATAGACAAGCTAGAAAATTTATTAAGGGATGCAATCGACTTAGAATTTAAATATAAAAATGGAACTTACCGAGAAGATAATTTTTTGAAATTATTTATCTTAAATGTCTAAGAGTATACAAAAAGAGGAGATCGCTGCAGATCTCCTCTTTTTATTATTAGTAATAAGTAAGATTTACTTGTTTGCTAACTTGTTTAAACGACTCTTGTCACGAGCAGCCTTGTTCTTGTGGATTAAGCCTTTTGAAGCAGCCTTATCCAAAGCACGTTCAGCTTCTAAATGCAACTTGGAGACGTCTTCCTTACTATCACTTTCAACAGCGTTCTTAAACTTCTTGATAGCAGTTCTTAACTTGCTTAATTCAGAAGCGCGGCGTTCGTTAGTAGCGTTTTGAGTCTTAACACGTTTGATAGCTGATTTGATTTGTGGCATGAAATTCACCTCCAATGATTTAGAAATTTACTTCATCCATTATACTTAAGAAATATCACGGATGCAAGGTAATTTCCGCTTGCTTTTTTAAAAAATATTGTGTATGATTATGACTGTTGTGAACCGCTAACGCTGTTTATTTGTTCACGCCGACGATAAACGTTGTTAACGGCAATTATTTAATGAAAGGTGAATTTAACTATGGCAATTTCAAAGACTGAAAAAGAAAAGATTATGAAGGAATACGCAACTCACGAAGGTGACACTGGTTCTGTTGAAGTTCAAGTTGCTCTTTTGACTGCTGATATCAACAACTTGACTGATCACATGAAGAGTCACAAGCATGACCACCACTCATACGTTGGTTTGCTTAAGAAGATCGGTCACCGTCGTAACTTGCTTCGTTACCTTGAAAACAACGACATTAACCGTTACCGTGAATTGATCAAGAAGTTAGGTCTTCGTCGTTAATTTTTACATAATATTGAATAATGAAGCTAGCCGAAAAGGCTGGCTTTTTTTGTCTCTGTCATAATTTTATTCTTTATGCTAAAATTGAAACAGATTATTTTTACGTTGAGATCGATAGATCCATAAGAATTAAAAATTAGATAGAAAAGGAAATATAATGGCTGATCAAATCAAAATTATGATCTTGAGCGGTGTGCGTGAACAGGGTAAAGACATGTTTGCTGTTCAAGTTAATGATGAAATTTTTGTTCTTGATGCCGGATTAAAGTACCCTGATAGTTCTTTATTTGGTATCGATGTAGTAATTCCTGACCTTGATTTCTTTGAACAATACGGAGATCGAGTAGCAGGTATCTTTTTAACACATGGGCATGCTGATTCAATTGGTGCATTGCCATACATTTTGCGTAAATACGATATTCCAGTATTTGGTTCACAATTGAGTATCGAACTTGCTAAAATTGAAGTACAACGCGAAAACAAACGCCGTAAGAATAGTTTGTTCCACGTAATCGATGCAGATACTGAAATTGATTTTAAGAATGCAAGTATTTCATTCTTCCATACGACACACTCAATTCCTGATTCACTTGGAATAGATGTACATACACCAGCAGGTGAAATTGTTTATACTGGTGACTTTAAATTTGATCCAACAGCTGCGTTAAATTATCGGACTGATATGGATCGCTTAGCTGAAATTGAACAAAAGGGCGTTTTAGCGCTTTTAAGTGATTCATCTAATGCAGAAGCATCTTTCCCTAATGCATCTGAACAAGATATTGGTAAATTTGTGACTAATGTCTTCAGAAATGCTAAAGGCAGAATTATCGTAGCTGCTAAAGCCTCTAACTTGAATCGTGTTCAAGAAGTTTTAAATGCTGCAGCAGCAACAGGGAAACGCGTCTTATTAACTGGCCGCGATCTAGCTAAGATTGTTAGAACTTCAATGAAATTAGGCTATTTAGATGTGCCTGAAGGCTTGTTGATGCGAGTTAAGGATCTGAAGACTGTGCCAGATGAGCAGACAGTTATATTAGAGACTGGGCGTATGGGTGAACCACTTAACTCATTACAAAAAATGGCTAAGAAGCGTCATAGTATGATTACGATTCATAAGGGCGATTTGGTCTTTATTGCAACTACTCCGTCACATGCGGTTGAAACGATGGTAGCTGAAACCAGTGATTTGGTATATAAGGCTGGCGGTACGGTTATCCAGTTAGGCAGAAATATACATACTAGTGGGCATGCAACTGGTCGTGATCTGCAACTTTTGATTACAACCTTGAAGCCAAAATTCTTAATTCCAGTAATTGGTGAATATCGTTTACTTGAAGTAGTACGTGATTTGGCTATTAAAGCTGGAATGAATCCTAAAGATATATATATTACCAAGAATGGTGACTGTCTTGAATATGACTTTAAGCAGAAGCGTTTCTTCTTAACTGACCCAGTACCAGGTGAAGATACCATGATCGACGGTTCTGGTGTTGGTGATGTTGGTAATATTGTGCTACGTGATCGTGAGGTCCTATCAGATGACGGAATCTTTATTGCGGTTGTTACAATTGACCGTAAGAAGAAAAAGATTATTGCAGAGCCAAAAGTCACTAGTCGTGGTTTCGTCTATATTAAGGCTAATCGCCAGTTGATGAGTGATTCAATTGATGTAATTAAAAAAGCAATTCAGGCCAATTTTGAACACAAAAAGTTTGATTGGACTGAATTGAAGCAAGATATCCGTGGTGATTTGGAGAAGTTTTTATACAAGAAAACTAACCGTCGTCCAGTGATCTTGCCCGTGGTCATGGAAGTAAATCAAAACCGTCATCGTGCTATGCAGAAACGCAATGAAAAAGCACAAAATGACAATAAGAACCATGCCAAAGACGAAAATAAAAAAACAAAAATAAATAAGAAAAAAGAAAGTAATAAGAAAGACTAAAAATGACATCAGTAAGCCAACAAAATTTATTGAAACTTGCTGAAGAAGATGAGCGTAAGGGAGATCTCGAAGCAGCTATTCAAAATCTAGAAGAAGCATTACGTGGAGAGCATTCATTGGACGTTATTTTGAAACTCTGCAAACTCTATTGCGCTAATAAACAAGAAGATCAGGCATATGCTTTAATTAAAGAGGAGCCTGATCTTTTTTCTGATCAGCGAGTATTTAAAAGTTACTGTCAAATTCTAGCTAAAAATAATTTTTTTATTGAAGCTCTACAACTAAAAAATCTTGTTGGAGTGGACTTATCAGAAAAGGTAAAACCAGCTTCTGAAGAAAAACAGCGGCAGATTATGCAAAACTTTAAACAACGAGAACAGGTTACTCAGTTGGATTATGAAAGTTTACATAAGTTAAACCTGCCTAATTTTAAAGCTTTTGCACGAAGCGTCTTATTAGATCCAACGCCAGATTTTGCTGTTAGGTTGTCACTTTGTGAAGATCTAGTTCGCTTGGGACTTGAAGAAAAGTTTGAAATTTGGGTAATAGGCCAGATGGAGAGCTTTATTCCGGCGAATACACTGCTTCTAGAAAAAGAACCTAAGTACCGTGAAATTATTTCTAGCATTGGAAGCAAATTTCACAATAGTCCAAGTCAGTTGCCATTAATGCTGGGAGAAGTGAATTTGGTATTAGGCAGTCTTTACCCTAAAATTAACCAATATATTGATGAGCCTGACAGTTTTGCTAGTGATTTAGTTTCATTTTTACAAAGAAAAGATGGCCGTAGTCATCAAAAATTACTAGAAAAAATATATAAATACTTACCGCAATAAAAAATAAGTAAAAAAGGTTTACATTTTCAAACTATTTAGTATAATTAGCAAAGGATATTTTCGTTAGGCAATTTCGCTTAAGCTTTTTTACTAGGCATTTGCCGAAGAAAGTAGTACAATATTCAACAGAGAATTATCCGTTAACTTATCTCAACGGACTTCTTGCAAATTTACAGGAGGGTCATTTTAATGGCAGAAAAAGAACATTACGTTAGAACTAAGCCACACGTAAACATTGGTACTATCGGTCACGTTGACCACGGTAAGACCACTTTAACTGCGGCTATTACTACTGTTTTGGCTGACAAGGGTTTGGCTAAGGCTGAAGATTACTCACAAATCGATGCTGCACCAGAAGAAAAGGAACGTGGTATTACTATTAATACCGCCCACGTAGAATACGAAACTGAAAATCGTCACTACGCTCACATGGACGCTCCAGGCCACGCCGACTACATCAAGAACATGATTACCGGTGCTGCACAAATGGATGGTGCTATCTTAGTTGTTGCTGCAACTGATGGTCCTATGCCACAAACTCGTGAACACATTTTGCTTGCTCGTCAAGTTGGTGTTAACTACATCGTTGTTTTCTTAAACAAGTGTGATTTAGTTGACGACCCAGAATTGATCGACTTAGTTGAAATGGAAGTTCGTGACTTGTTGACTGAATACGATTACCCTGGTGACGATATTCCAGTTGTTCGTGGTTCAGCTTTGAAGGCTTTACAAGGCGACAAGGAAGCTCAAGAACAAATTCTTAAGTTGATGGACGTCGTTGACGAATACATCCCAACTCCAGAACGTCAAACTGACAAGCCATTCTTAATGCCAGTTGAAGACGTATTTACTATCACTGGTCGTGGTACTGTTGCTTCAGGTCGTATTGACCGTGGTACTGTTAAGGTCGGTGACGAAGTTGAAATCGTTGGTTTGGTAGACAAGGTTCTTAAGTCAGTTGTTACTGGTTTGGAAATGTTCCACAAGACTCTTGACTTAGGTGAAGCCGGCGATAACGTTGGTGTATTGCTTCGTGGTATTGACCGTGACCAAGTTGTTCGTGGTCAAGTATTGGCTGCTCCAGGCTCAATTCAAACCCACAAGGAATTCAAGGGTCAAGTTTATATCTTGAAGAAGGAAGAAGGCGGCCGTCACACCCCATTCTTCTCAGACTACCGTCCACAATTCTACTTCCACACCACTGATATTACTGGTGAAATTGAATTGCCAGAAGGTACTGAAATGGTTATGCCTGGTGATAACACTGAATTTACTGTTAAGTTAATCAAGCCAGCTGCCATCGAAAAGGGTACTAAGTTCACCATCCGTGAAGGTGGTCGTACCGTTGGTGCCGGTCAGGTTACTGAAATCCTTGACTAATTTCTAACGATATAGTTAAAAAAGATGCACTTCTTCACAGGAGCGCATCTTTTTTCTTTTAAATTTGTTTTTTGCGGCCTTTTAAGGTAAGATAACTTAGTATGCAAGAAGCAAACTCAAATTTGACATTGGAGGTATTTAATTAATGTCTGTTAAATGGGAAAAGACCGGTAAGACAACCGGTGATCTTACTTTTGATATTTCACAAGATGAAATTAAATTAGGTTTAGACCAAGCTTTTAGAAGAGTAAAGAAAAACTTGCGTGTTCCTGGCTTTAGAAAGGGTCACGTATCACGTGTGATCTTTGATCAATATTACGGTGAAGAAGCATTATATGAAGATGCCTTAAATATTGTATTACCAAATGCATATTCTGCTGCTGTTAAAGAAGCAGGTATTAAGGCAGTTGGCCAACCACAAATTGTTCCTGTATCAATGGATAAGGACAAGGATTGGACTATGAAGGCTACTGTTACTGTAGAACCAGAAGTTAAGTTAGGTGACTACAAGGGTATCGAAGTTCCTAAGCAAAACACTCGTGTTTACCAAAAGGACATTGATGCTGAACTTGACAAGCGCCGTGAACAAAATGCAGAACTTGTTCTTAAGAAGGGTAAGGCTGAAAAGGGCGATACTGTTACTATCGATTACAAGGGTACTATCGACGACAAGCCATTCGAAGGCGGCTCAGCTGAAAACTACTCACTTGAATTAGGTTCAGGTGCATTTATTCCTGGCTTTGAAGATCAACTTGAAGGCCATGAAGCCGGCGATGATGTTGATGTAGTTGTAACTTTCCCTGAAGATTACGGTGCAAAGGATTTAGCTGGTAAAGAAGCACACTTTGCAACTAAGATTCACGAAGTTAAGTCAAAGCAACTTCCTAAGTTAGACGATGAATTTGCTAAGGACGTTGATGACTCTGTAGACACCCTTGATGACTTAAAGGAAAAGATCAAGAAGGACTTGAAGGAACAAAAGGAACAACAAGCAAACGACGCTATTCAAGAAGCTGCGATTGAAGGTGCTGTAAGCAACGCTACTATCGATGAAATTCCTGATGCTATGATTCAAGAAGATGTTGATACTCAATTGAACCAATACTTGGGTAATATGCAACGTCAAGGTATTGACCCACAAACTTACTACAAGTTGACTAATACCAACGAACAACAATTGCGTTCACAATTTGAAAAGAATGCAGCTGAAAGAGTTAAAACTAACTTAGTTCTTGAAGCTATTGTTGCTGCTGAAGACCTTAAGGCAACTAAGGAAGAAATTGATAAAGAAATCAAGGATCTTGCTTCAGAATACAACATGGATGAAAAGATGGTACGTAACACCTTATCAGATGACATGTTAGGCCACGACATTACTGTACGTAAGGCTATGGATCTTATTACTGATAATGCTAAGCAAGTTGCTAAGTCAAAGCTTGAAAACAAAGAAGACGATGACAAGAAGGAAAGCAAGTAATAGTAATATTTGCTAATTTCTCAAAAAGAGCGGCTATAGGCCGCTTTTTTTGCTGTTCGAGCTTAATATTTATCAATATTAGTTAATTTATGATAATCTGATTTTTGGTAGATATAGGAGGAAAAATAATGGCAAATCAGTTTACAGATCAAGAAGAGATTAAATGCGCTTTTTGTGGCAAAACTCAAGACCAAGTTAAGAAAATGATTGCCGGTAACGGTGTATATATTTGTAATGAATGTGTTGACTTGGCTAAAAAAATTATTGACGATGAATTACGAGCAGATTCACTTAAAGCAGCTCGTGAATTACCTAAGCCTGTTGAAATAAAAAAGGAACTTGATCAATATGTTATTGGTCAAGACCGTGCTAAAAAAGTCTTATCAGTTGCTGTATATAATCACTATAAGAGAATTAGCCAAATGGATGTTGATTCTTCAACTGAATTACAAAAATCAAATATTGCAATGATCGGACCAACTGGATCAGGTAAGACATATCTTGCTCAGACTTTGGCTCGTATTTTAAATGTCCCATTTGCAATTGCCGATGCAACTACCTTGACTGAAGCAGGGTATGTTGGTGAAGACGTTGAAAATATTTTGCTTAAGTTACTACAAAATGCTGATTATGATTTGGAACGTGCACAGCGTGGCATTATTTATATTGATGAAATTGATAAAATTTCTAAAAAATCTGAGAATGTCTCAATTACGCGTGATGTTTCAGGTGAAGGTGTACAGCAATCATTATTAAAGATCTTGGAAGGTACAATTGCCTCTGTTCCACCTCAAGGTGGGCGTAAACACCCTCAACAAGAAATGATTAAGATGGACACGACTAACATTCTATTTATTGTTGGTGGGGCATTCGACGGAATTGAACAAATCGTTAAAAATCGTTTAGGTAAAAAGACCATTGGCTTTGGTGCTGAAAATGAGGCAGATAAAATTAATGCAGATGATTGGACACACCATTTGACTACAGCTGACTTAGTTAAATTTGGAATGATTCCTGAATTCATTGGTAGAATTCCAATTATTACTACGCTTGATAAATTGAGTAGTAAGGATTTGGTCAGAGTGCTAACTGAACCAAAGAATGCTTTAGTTAAGCAGTATAAGAAATTATTATCACTTGACGATGTTAATTTGAAGTTTACTGATGGTGCTCTGAAGGCAATTGCTGACTTAGCAATCCAAAGAAATATGGGTGCACGTGGACTTAGAACAATTATCGAAAATTCAATTATGGATATTATGTATGAAACTCCTAGTGAAGAGGATATTGAGACCGTTGAAGTAACTAAGGACGTAATTACTAATCACGCTAAGCCAAAGGTAATCCGCAAAAATACTGATAATAAAGAACAGGTAAGTGTCAATGATCATTAAAAGCAGTAGTTATGCAGTTAGTGCTGTTAGAGAAGATCAATATCCTAAAGATAACTTGCCTGAGATTGCATTAGCAGGCCGCTCAAACGTGGGAAAGTCCAGCTTGATAAATACCCTATTAAAGCGTAAAAACTTAGCTAGGACCTCGTCACAGCCTGGAAAGACACAAACTTTGAATTTCTACAAAGTCAATGAAAAATTTTATTTGGTTGATGTACCAGGTTATGGCTATGCCAAAGTTTCACAGAAGAAGCGGCAAGAATTTGGCGAAATGATTCAAGATTATTTAGAAACTAGACCCAACCTAAAGGGACTAATTATTTTAGTAGATAGTCGTCATGAACCAACCAAAGATGATATTGCTATGTATGATTATGCTCAATATCTAAATATCCCAATTTTGGTAGTTTGTACCAAGATGGATAAAATAAAAAAGAGTCAAACTAATAAGGTGATGTCAGGCTTAAAGAAAAAGTTGAATCTCAACTATGATCATGTCACCGTTTTGACTTTTAGTTCGGTCACTAAATTACATGTAACTGAATTAAGTAATTGGATTGAAAAAAGAATTAATGAATAAAAATGAAGGGCTACTAGTGAATAACTAGTAGTTTTTTCTTATGAGCCTAAAATTAGAATAAATTTATTCAAGATAAACGATGCTAAAATGGAAAGTATAAATAGAAAGTAGAGGCTTTATCTGGGATGATGAAAATTCACAAACTAAAAAATCATTGACGACTATGAGCCTTGTGTTGATGATTATCACAACGGTTTATGGTTTTGGCAATGTTTCTGTTTCTTATGAGCAAATGACATATGCTGGGATCATTTGGTTTATTTTGGCTGGCGTCTATTTCTTTTTCCCAGCTGGCTTAATGATGGCATAATATGGGTCTGCTTTTCATGATGCTCAAGGTGGTATTTATTCATGGTTAGCTGGCTCAATTGGACAAAAATAGGCCTTTATTGGGACTTTTGTATGGCTGGCTAACTGGGTGCTGTGGCTGGTTGCAGGCGCCTCAAGGCTTTGAATTTCAATCTCTGCCCTTATTTTTGGCAAAGATACAACTCAAGAATGGAATATTTTGGGCTTGCATGGTACTCAATTGATAGGTGTACTAGCAATTTTATTCATGATTGTATCAACGTACCTGTCTTCCAGAGGGATAACTGGAATTAAAATTATGTCATCAATCGGTGGTTGGTTCATGATTGTAATGAATGCAGTCTTTATTCTAGCTAGTTTAACGGTCTTGATTATGAATCATGGACAATTGGCTCAGCCGATTACTGGGTGGCAAAGTTTTATTATTTCGCCTAATAAAAGTTTTCAAACGCCAATTACGATTATTTCTTTCGTAGTTTATGCAGTCTTTGCATATGGTGGGATGGAAACCGTCGGTGGTGTGATTGACAGTATGAAACACCCAGAAAAAGAATTCCCTAAAGGCTTAATTATTGGGTCATTGTTCACTATTATTTCTTATGTTTTGATGATTTTTATGACCGGTTTTTCAGTTAATTATCAAAAAGATATTTTAGCAGCCAATGCCAATACTGGAAATATTACGTATACCGTATATGGCACACTTGGCAAAGCCTTTGGAACCGCACTTCATTTGGATCCTAACACGAGTTTATTGATTTGTAAATTCTTTACTAGAGCAATTGCTTTATCTGGTTTGATGGGAATGACAGGTGCTTTATTTGTTTTGCTTTATTCACCAATTAAATCCTTCATCATGGGATCTGATCCACGTTTATGGCCTAAGGCAGCGACTAAATTAAATAAACACGGTATTCCTGCTAATGCGATGTGGGCTCAAACTGTCTTCGTTTGCCTATTGATTGCGGTGGTCTCATTCGGTGGTAGCGCAGTGACTAGCTTTTATCAAATTCTGACGGATATGGGTAACGTAGCCGCTACTGCACCTTATATTTTTTATCGCGTTTCCAAGAAAAAGCATGGCTTGAAAGACTTAGATTAATAATTAAAAAGTAAAAATGGCTTGCGTGTTGCAAGCCATTTTTTTACGCTAAAGTTGTAATGTCATTGAACTTTGGCAGATTAGCAATAAATTTTTCATAAGCACTTTGTTCAGCAGTCTTTTGGATCTGGACATTGGAAAAATCACCTTTCCTTAAGTCAGCTTCAGAAAGCTTAATTCGATGAGTAAAAGTAGCGTTACCAATAAGCTCGATCCAATAACTATTTTTTTCATAATGCACGATAGTTTTAACCATACCGCCAGGATTATAAACTGATATTGGTGTATTTAAGTTGCCTATTTCGGGGTGGGTTAAAGTAAGAGCAAGAGAAGTCGCGGACATTCCAGTACCACAGGCATTGGTAAAACCAACGCCCCGTTCGTAAGTGCGGACAAAAAGTTTATTTTTATCTAAAATTTGCGCGAAATTAACATTGACGCCATCTGTAAAGTAGGGATTATTGCTATTTAATTTTTTACCAACAATGCCTAAGATCGGGCCGGTAATTTCTGCTTGATTAACAAAAGAAATCAAATGTGGGTTAGGTACGGCAATTGAAGTAAAACGTAATCCAGGATAAATTTCTGGCAACCAAGCATCAATAATCCGTTCTTGTCCTAAATTATCAAAAGGGAGTGCCTCTTTATTAAAGCGTACAGGAGAGATCTCAACTGCAAATGCTGGCACGTTAGAAGCAAAATCTTTTTCTCTTCTAACACGTAAGCTGGCATTCATTGTGTCAACTAGGAAATTATCTTTTCCCGTTTTTTCACTTAGGTAACGAGCAACGGTGCGTAGACCGTTGCCACACATTGATGCTTCACTTCCATCAGCATTGATTACACGCATCTGGCCAAGTGAGTTAGAATGCACGGGATGATTAACTACTAAAACGCCATCTGCTCCGTGAAGCAGTCCAGTTTGTGGATTGGTAATCTTTTGCGTAAAATTTTTTAGCTCAGCGTCACTTAATTCGTGTTCGAATTGTGTTTGATCAAGAATAAAGAAATGATTTTGCGAACCGTGAACTTTGAATAAATTAATCATAATGCCCCCTAATTAAAAAACTTTTGATAAATAATTTTTACTGCTTCATCAGCCTTTTCTTTTTTAGTACCGATCATGATTGAAATTTGAGAAGCTCCCTGATTGATCATTTGTGGTGAAATATCATGATCGCCTAAAGAATCGATAATTTGACGGCTGATGGTATGTTTTTGTCGCATTCCTTCGCCGACAACCATAATAATTGCATAATCTTCAATCCATTCGAGTTGATCTGGATTAATTGTAGCTTGAATTTCATTACAAATTTGATCAATTAACTGATCGTTTAGAAAATCATTGTTAAAAATAATGGTAATATCGTCAATCCCAGATGGCATATGCTCATATGGAATATTATGTTGGTATAAAATTTGTAATATACGTAAGGTGAAACCAGCTTCTTTATTGAGCAAATATTTATGCAAATATAATGCGGAAAAATGTTTTTGGCTGGTTACGCCGGTTATTGCATTATCTGGGACAAAATCCTTTTCTGGGACAATCATAGTGCCAGGATTGCTAGGATCATGAGTATTTTTCACATTGATAGGAATCTGTCCTTGAATAGCAGGAATCAATGCTTCATCGTGAAAAACAGAAAAGCCAGCATATGACAACTCTCGCATTTCGCGATAAGTCATTTTCTTGATGGATTGGGGATGCTCAATAATATGAGGATTAGCGGCAAAAATCCCATTGACATCTGTAAAATTTTCATAGAGATCAGTATGAAAGCCGCGAGCTAGAATAGCCCCGGTAATGTCTGACCCGCCACGGGAAAAAGTGGCGATATTACCAGACGGAGTCATGCCAAAAAAGCCAGGAAATACGATACGTTCATCAGCCTTAATTTTAATTTGGTCAAGATTTAAGTAGCTCTCTGGATTGACAATGGCATCATTGGGCTCGCCAGTCACGATTAAACCGGCTTCAGCCGGATCAAGAAAACGACTATTAATTCCTTGATGGCGTAAAATTAAAGTAATTAAACGAGCATTAAGCCGTTCACCATGTGCCTTAAATGCAGCTAAAAGATATTTTTCGTTAGGATAACCCTGATTGGGCAACTCTAATAAAATTTGTTTAATAATACTTAATTCCGCATCAGCTAAGCCAAAATAATGACCAATTTCTTGATAGCGACTAAAAATTTTATTCACGATTTCAACACAATTCTTGTGCTTTAAGGCTAAATCTGCGTACTTGATTAACAGATCAGTAACTTTGATATCTGTTGTATTCCTTTTGCCTGGGGCAGAGACAACCATTACTTGTCGTTGAGGATCGCTGAGAATAATTTGAATTGCTTGTGCAACACTTTCACCGGTAGCTAAAGAAGAGCCACCAAACTTTACGATTTTCATTTCAAAACTCCTTTTGTTTTCAGAAATCATTAATTTAAATAAAAAAGTCAGACTAAATTTAATTGAATTCTAACATTCTTTTTTAATCTTGCAAGTGATGACTGTAATTTAGAGACTGTCAAGAAGTTTGTGTAAATAATCTCTCTCGTTGATTGACTTTTTTAT
>NZ_PCYV01000059.1:0-3457 GCF_002553785.1 Lactobacillus sp. UMNPBX15 | reverse complement strand
CTAACCTGACTGATGAAGAAAAGCAAGCTGTGAAGGATCAAGCTAATAAAGCTGCTGATAAGGCTAAATCAGCTATTAATACAGCTCAAGATAATGATGCTGTTAAGAAAGCACAAACTGATGGAGTTAATAACATCAATGGAATTAAAGTTCCAGAAGACTCCCAAGTTAAGCAAGATGCTAAGGATGCCATTGATCAAGCTGCTAAGACTAAGGACGATGCAATCGATGCTTCAAACTTAACTGCTGAAGAAAAGGCTGATTTGAAGAAGACCGTTGATGCTGCAGGTCAAAAAGCTAATGCTGCAATTGATGCTGCCACTAAAGACGCTGATGTTACTACAGCTAAGAACACTGGTGTTGGAAAGATTAACAAGATTACTGTTCCTACTACTTCAGCCACTAAAGATGCTGCTAAGGATGCCATTGATCAAGCTGCTAAGACTAAGGACGATGCAATCGATGCTTCAAACTTAACTGCAGAAGAAAAGGCCGCCCTGAAGCAGGAAATCAGTGATGCCCAGACTGCTGCTAACCAGGCTATTGATAAAGCCACGACTAAGGATGCAGTAAACACTGCTAAGGAAAATGGTGTTGACACGCTTAACAAAGTTAAGGTTCCTGATACTTCTGCAACTAAAGATGATGCCAACAAGGCAATTGATGATGCTTTTAACAATAAGAAGAGCGAAATTAATGGAGCAACCAATCTTGATCAACCTACTAAAGACAAGTTGATCAAAGAAGCAACTGATGCAGCAACTGCAGCAAAAGCCGCTATCGACAAAGCTACAACAAACAATGATGTAGCTACTGAACAAACTAAGGGTACTAAGGCAATTGATGAAGTGAAAGTGCCTAGTTTGACTGATAGTCAAACAGCAGCAAATAACGCTATCGATACTGCATTAACTACTCAGACTAATGCAATTAACCATGCTTCTAACTTGAGTGATCAAGAAAAGCAAGATTTGGTTAAGCAGGCAACCGATGCAGCCAACACCGCCAAGGCCAACATCGCTAAGGCAAATACTAACGATGGTGCAAGCCAAGCTGGTAAAGCTGGTGTCGCAGAGATTGAAAAGGCTGTTCCAACCAGTCTTGAAGACGCCAAGACAGCAGCAAATAACGCTATCGATACTGCATTAACTACTCAGACTAATGCAATTAACCATGCTTCTAACTTGAGTGATCAAGAAAAGCAAGATTTGGTTAAGCAGGCAACCGATGCAGCCAACACCGCCAAGGCCAACATCGCTAAGGCAAATACTAACGATGGTGCAAGCCAAGCTGGTAAAGCTGGTGTCGCAGAGATTGAAAAGGCTGTTCCAACCAGTCTTGAAGACGCCAAGACAGCAGCAAATAACGCTATCGATACTGCATTAACTACTCAGACTAATGCAATTAACCATGCTTCTAACTTGAGTGATCAAGAAAAGCAAGATTTGGTTAAGCAGGCAACCGATGCAGCCAACACCGCCAAGGCCAACATCGCTAAGGCAAATACTAACGATGGTGCAAGCCAAGCTGGTAAAGCTGGTGTCGCAGAGATTGAAAAGGCTGTTAATGCTGTTGAAATTCCAACATCTTCTAAGACCAAGAATGACGCTAATAGTGATCTTGATAAGACAGCTGATGCTGCTAAGCAGGCTATCGATAAAACTTCAGGTTTAACTGATGATCAAAAGAAAACAGCAAAGGATCAAATTGACCAAGCTGTTGCTGATGCTAAAGAAAACATCAATAAGGCTTCTGATGACACAGGTGTTGCAGCTGCAACGGATGCAGGTAAGCTCGCAATCGACAAGGTAAGTGCAAATGCCGCAATTGATGAAGCACTGGCTGAAAAGAATAATTCAATTGATGATGCTCCTAACCTGACTGCTGAAGAAAAGAAAACTGTGAAGGACCAAGCTCAGACAGCTGCAACTAATGCCAAGACTGCCATTAGCAAGGCATCAACTGTCGGTGATGTTACTACAGCGCAAACCAAGGGTGAAAAGGCTATTAATGCTGTTGAAGTTCCAGCTGATTCTGATGTTAAGAAGAAAGCTAAGGATGCCATTGATCAAGCTGCTAAGACTAAGGACGCTGCAATCGATGCTTCAAACTTAACTGCTGAAGAAAAGGATGCTTTGAAGAAGACCGTTGCTGGTGAAGTTCAAACAGCTAAGGGCAAGATTGATGCTGCCACTAACAACGCTGATGTTGAATCAGCTAAGAACACTGGTGTTGAAACGATTAACAACATTCCTACTACTTCAGCAACTAAAGATGCTGCTAAGCAGGCTATCGATAAAACTTCAGGTTTAACTGATGATCAAAAGAAAACAGCAAAGGATCAAATTGACCAAGCTGTTGCTGGTGCTAAAGAAAACATCAAGAATGCTTCTGATAACACAGGTGTTGCAGGTGCAACGGATGCAGGTAAGCTCGCAATCGACAAGGTAAGTGCAAAGGCTGCAATTGATGCAGCAGTTGCCGCTAAGAAGAGCAAAATTGCGAAGGCGCCATTAACTTCTGAAGAAGCCAAGCTTTTAAACAACTTGGTAGATCAAGAAGCTGACGCTGCAAAGGACGCTATTGATGCCGCTACTACTAATGCGGTTGTTGAAGCTGCCAAGAATAATGGTGTTGAAACGATTAACAACATTAATGTTCCTGCTACTTCCGCAACTAAAGATGATACCAACAAGGCAATTGATGATGCTTTAGCTAAAAAGATTGAAGAAATCAACAATGCTAACTTAACTGATGACCAAAAACAAAGCCTTATTGATCAAGCTCAGAACGCAGCTAACCAGGCTAAGGAAAACGTTCGGAGTGCTTCCACTGATGAAGACGTTCAAACTGCTAAGAACAATGGAATTGCAGCTATTAACGGAATTACTGTTAAGAGTAATTCAGTCGATGACCAAGATAATTCTGCAACTAATGAAGGGAACGGTAACCAAGCTGGTCATATTCAAAGTGATAACTCCAGTGACGTTACAAAGCATAGTTCTACTCAACAGTCTGGTAATGAAAAAGATAAATTACCACAAACTGGTAACGAAATACAACGTGGTGCAGGCTTGGTTGGCTTAGCCATTGCAGGCTTAGCTATTTTGTTGGGCAGTGCCGGATTCCGTAAAAAGCGGGATTAAGCAACTACTCAAACCGTCGTAGCAAATTCATAACATAAATAAGGCCCAAGGACTTGCATGAGCAGGTCCTTGGGTCTTATTTGGTTTTCAGCTTGCATAATAAGGTAAGCAGTCGGTATCCACACGTCTAGAATTTGTAATTGAATCCTCCTATGCTGGAATTACCAGTGAAGGAGGATATTTTTTATGAATCATAATAACGATATTGTTGAAGCTAACGTAAGCGTCATATAACCGAGTATCTGTTTTAGCCTTCATTTTTCAGGTATTCTAATCTCATCAATTTAATGGAGGTTAAGAATATGATCGAA
>NZ_PCYV01000058.1:0-3845 GCF_002553785.1 Lactobacillus sp. UMNPBX15 | reverse complement strand
TTTTTTTGTTCAAACCAATCATACGAGAAAGGAACTCCTTTTTCTAATGTTTAAAGAAATAAATTTAAGGAATCATTCATCCTTACACAAACTATTTTACAGTCTCAATAAAGGTTCTGGTATAGTCTGATATATTTCAAGTTTTTGTTAATCAATATATTTTTTATTATTTTTTAATTGTTAAGTACTTTATTTTAAAATACGAACTAGAACCTATACTTTGATATTAACTAATTCAAAAATTAGCTAAAATTTAATAAATTGTAACTCTAGTGCCTATTTTAATATTAGGAAATTCTTTTTTCTCAACATATAGTGATCCCGGAAGCTCCGCAGCTTCATCACCAGTGAATCTCACAGCAATATGACCTAAATTTTTAAGATTAGTATTCACTTCATTGCCAACTGCTGTAATCAAATAGTCATGATCACCTATTCTTAAAGTCATGCCTTTTTTTATTTCACCATTAACATCATTTAAATCAATAATGAAGCAGGAATCTTTTAATATACTTGGAGCTTCTGGTCCAAAGAAAATTAGCATATTTATTGATTTAAAATCTTGTGCTTCCTTACCTATTTCTCTAACTTTTGTTTCAAAAATACTTTTTGTTCCAACGCTCATAATTACTATTCCTGTTACTTTCCACTATACAATCCAAAGCTTGCTAACCAAGCTACAAAAACTCTTGGAACACCATTGATAAACCTTGAGTAAAGTACTGAGGTTACACCAACTTCAACAGTTTTAGCATCTGCATCCATTAATCCTAAACCAACTGGAATAAAGTCACAACCATTTTGCGTATTAATAGCAAACAAAGCCGGAAGTGCATATTGTGGTGCAATATTTCCTTTACCAATTTCAACGCCAATTAAAGTTCCTATTATTTGACCAATAACAGCTCCAGGTCCAAGTAATGGAGACAAGAATGGAAGTGAGCAAATAAATCCTAAGACCATTAATCCCCATACATTACCTGCAAGTGGAGTCATTAGCTTAGCAAACCATTTACCAATACCGGAACCATTAATGAAACCGATCAGAAGAGATACAAATGCCATAAATGGTAAGATGGTTTCAATAACTGTTTTTACAGATTTCTTAGCAGCTTGATTGAAAGTTGCAACAATTTTACCAATTCCAATACCGATTTTACCTACCCAACTTCCTTTATCACTTTGTTGAGTAATTGTCTTACTGGTATCTATAGTTTCACTTTCTTTTTTATCTTCATCAGAAGTTGAAGCAGTTTGTTCAGCTGTTTCGGTCTCATCAGACTGTTTGGCTAAAGAGATTTGATCAACATCTACTGCAGATACATAAAGTTCTGGAACAATAAAATCTGCTAACGGACCTGATTTTCCAGTTGGTAAGACATTGATTGTCTTAATTTTCTTCTTTGGATAAATACCACAACGTAGTGTACCACCACAATCAACTACAGCAACTGCTATTTCGTCATCTGGAATTGAAGTTTTAAAACCGTCAACTGCTTTCATCCCTGTAAGTTTAACAAGCTTATCAATAATTTTAGGACGATTCCCACCAGTAACATATAAAATTGTATGTTTTTGTTCAGTTGGAGTAATTACCAAAGGGCCTCCCCAGCCACCTGAACCACGAACAACTTTAACACTTCTCCACTTAGACATATTAATTCATCTACTTTCTAAAACTAATTAATGGAAGCCAACTTTCTTAGATAATTCAATTCCAGTTGTTCTACATACATAAGCTGTTGTAAAGTCTGTAATCCAACCACCAATAAAGTTCATTACTAAACCAACTAATAAGTATCTGATAGCCAAATCCATCGTATTCAAGCCTAATTTTTGAACACCGCTTGCAATACCTAACCAAATAAAGTATTCCGCAGGATTAATGTGTGGAAACACACCATTACTTGTATGACAGAATTGTGCACATGATGCATAATAACTTGGCTTGTAATATTCTGGTAAGAACTTACCCATTGTGTGAGCTAATGGATTACCTAACATAAATGCTGCTAAGAATGGAAGAACTAAATATCTCATGAATGGATTACTTGAAGATGCTTGCGCAAATTTATCCATTCTTTTTTGACCAATTAGAGCAATTAATGCATTCATAAATACCAACATAATAAGGACTAATGGAATAATTCCACTTACCCAACTAGAAAACTGTTTCCCACCTGCCTGGAACAAACCAATAAACCAGGTAGCAAATTTAATAATATACGACATTTTCTTTACCTTCTTTCGAACTATCTACTGAGTTTATTCTTTAGAAGTACAAATTTTGATGTTAGATCATTTTTCCACATTTGAAAGACTGGTAACGATAGAAAATTTGTATTTATACTTGTATCTAAATCAGATCGACTCATTTTTCCAGTCTTAAAGTTAATATAATTCCGATAAGCATTTAAGATGCACTCTTGAGTTAAAGAATCAAACTCTTGCATTTCATCATAAGAACTAGCCAATAAGGGTAATGACTTATTTTTTAATTTTTCTATTTTTTTGAATCTAGCAAAAATCGTAACGCCTTTCATAATTTCTGCATCTTGAATATTTGCTTCTTTATCAATATTCAGTAATAACAGAGTTCCTGCTCTCATCTTTTTGGGGTTCTTCCCTATCAGAACTTTGCCTTTTTTACACATCTTTCGAAATTCTTTAACAAAGTTTTGAATTTGTAAGAATCCCAAAACACTTTGTAATAAAAATACAACAGCAAGAATAATACAAATATACAAAATATTCATTTTATACACCCTCCGCTATTTGACCTAACTTTTTGGAATTATCATATTTTAAGAAATTACTATATAGAACACTATTACGAGAAATTAATTCAATTAGATCATAAACACGAGAAGTGGCATTTACTAAATCATCATTTAAAGTATTTGGAATGGCTATCAAAAATATAAGTTTTACTTCTCTATTTCTAAAAGATAATTTATTGTTAACAATTCCAACACTAATTAAGATTCGCTGTTTATTGGAACTATCTACTGCATGAGGGATTGCAATACCATTTGAAAAGATATTACCTATATCTTTCTCGCGGTTACTCCATTTTTCTTCAAAATCTTCATTGAATTCTCCCACCTTAACTTGATCAGCAATCAACTTTTTTACTTCTTCATGATAATTTTTTGCATTAATCTTAGTAACGAAAATTTTACAAAGATTTAATTCAGTAAGATGTTCAACTACAGATATTTGTAAGATAGTTGATAACGCTTCTGGTCTAAAAACAGTTCCAATATTGACAACTTGTGTTTTTGGGGAGGAGAAAGGTTTATCTGAAAATGCCATTAAATAATTACTTGGATCAACTTCATTAAATTTTGAAATAGAACTAAAATCTGTAGTTTTAAGTTGATCAAATACTTGCAAAAGTTTATTTTCAATAAAACTTTTAACTGAATTTCGAATAGATCCTATAAATGCAACATTCACTTCATCAGTGCGATTCTCAGTTCTTTCATCTAGGAACATTTGAAAATAGATAACACAATAATCAATTTCTTCTTGATTTACATGCACATGATAATTTTCTTCGATAGACTTAGAGAGATTAATTGAAAATTCTAATGAAATTGGATAATCTTTTGAAATACCTTTTGGCAATATTTCGGAAATACTTTCATGCAACAATGAACGATTTACTAAAAATAATAAATGCCATTTTATTCTTGAATATAAATTCTTAAAGTTTAATCCATATTTCAATAAGTTAGAGACCGTAAAATAGTTTGTGTAAGGATGAATGATTCCTTAAATTTATTTCTTTAAACATTAGAAAAAGGAGTTCCTTTCTCGTATGATTGGTTTGAACAAAAAAA
>NZ_PCYV01000057.1:0-4028 GCF_002553785.1 Lactobacillus sp. UMNPBX15 | reverse complement strand
GAAAATGTATTCAAATAAAATAAAGTGGATATATTTAACCAATATTTTCTAACATTACCCGGGCTAACATCACTGATCGTGACGGGGCGATTGCACTCGTCACCCTTAATTTAGAGCAGTTTAAATTGGTTCGAACCATGATGGTTGATAGTGGTTATACCGGCCAAAATTTTGCCAATGAGATTAGCAGTTTAACCTCAGCCAAGGTAATCGTCGTTAAATGAAATGAGTTACACCAATTTTCGGTTATCCCCCAACGGTGGCTCATTGAACGTTCATTTAGTTGGTTGGGAAATTATCATCGTTTATGGCGTAACTGTGAGCGTAAGCTCAACACTAGTCTCATGATGGTTTCGTTAGCTTTTATCAGGTTACTTCTCAAAAGATACTAAACAGTTTCTAAGATTTTTTGATGGTATCTTTAGATTGGGCCATGAAGTCCGTCCTAACTTATTGGTTTTGTCACTTATAAGTTTAAGGCTTCATGGCCTTTTTGGTCTAGTTATTTAGGTGTTGCACTTACATTGTAAATCCGGCGTCACAAAAAAATTGACTGACGAGTCAATAATTCGTTGACTCGTCAGTCAATCGCGACTATACTGAAAAGGTCGATCAGATACCGACATATTAAAACGTGTTTCAAGTTTGACCTTAAGGAGGATGACAAAAATGACAACAGCTATTATCGAACTTGACCATCTTCAAAAAAACTTTGGCAAGTTTGCCGCATTAAAAGATGTCAGTTTCACGTTGGCACCCGGTCAGGTTCTGGGTTTTCTAGGACCTAGTGGGGCCGGCAAATCCACGACCATTCGAGTTATTTTAGGCTTATTAAAAAAGAGTGGCGGCTCAGTGACCGTCTTCGGCAAAGATGCCTGGCGGGATGATGCGGCGATTCATCCACGCATCGCCTATATTCCTGGGGACGTTTATTTATGGCCAAATCTTTCTGGCGGCGAAATTATCGACCTATTGCTACGTTTAAATGGCCGCCAGCATAATCAAAAGACCGATGAACTAATCAAGGCCTTTGAATTTGATCCGAAGAAAAAAGCTCGTACCTATTCAAAAGGCAATCGTCAAAAAGTAGCGTTAATTGCTGCGTTGTCGCAAGATGCCGATTTGTATATTTTTGATGAACCCACTTCTGGGCTTGATCCATTAAATGAACAGATTTTCCAGCAAGAAGTTTTAAAACTGAAAAGAGCCGGTAAAAGTGTGCTGCTATCAAGCCACATTTTGTCCGAAGTCGAGCGAATGTGTGATTCAATTGTTATCATCCGTGATGGTAGTGTGATTGAGAGCAGCAATCTTGATCAATTACGGCATCTATCGCGGATCAAAATTGAAGTCACCACCGCTACCCCAATGACTGCTTTGGCAAAGCAAGCTGGCGTTCACGACCTCACTTATCGCGATTCCGAGCACACCAAGGCGGTTTTCACCGCTGATCGAGACGCGCTTGGCACCATCATGACCACACTGGCCGCCAACACCGTGGTCGACATGCAATCAACGCCGCCAACGCTGGAAGAATTATTCCTGCGTTATTATGGAAAGCAAGGTGAGACTCATGCGGCACAGTAATCGGAACGCAGGTTATCTGCTTCGGGCAAACCTCAAACAAAATCTAAAATTTTCACTCATCTGGCTTGTCATTTTGATCATGATGATTGCCAGTGGTGCTGGCAAATTGGAAGCAGACTTTGCAGGCGGGGCCTCGGGCTCTAAAGAGATTGTCAAAATGCTGCAAGCGCCGGGCATGGCGGCAATGTTTGGCGCGATGCCAAAGGTGGACACGTATAACACAGCGATTGTGTTTGCTGGTGTGATGGTCGTCTTCATGATTATTTTGCAGGCCTTATGGGTTATGCCGCTGATGATTCGCAACACCCGCGGTCAAGAAGAAAGTGGCTTGCTCGAAACGGTTCGCGCTCGCAATGTTGGGCGAACGGCTGCCATCACCGCCGCTTCGCTTGAGCTTCTCATCGACAGTGCCATAATGGGTATCCTCTATTTTGTCTCGTTGGCCGCTGTCAACATGGGTGGTACTGACTTGTACGGTGACTTCCTGTTTTCACTGGGGATGGTGATCGCCAACTTGCTATTCGGAGCCATTGCGTTGCTATTCGCGCAACTAACCAATAACACACGTACAGCCAATATGTTGAGCTACATGGTGCTGACTGCCGCTTATTTGGTTCGGCTGGTCACCGATATCCAGCATCAAAATCTGACGTGGTTATCACCAATTGGTTGGTTCGAAAAAGCAAACTTCTATACTGATAACAACGTCTGGGCTTTAGGTTTGGCCTTACTGGTCAGCATTCTGCTTGCGGCCAGCGCCACCATGATTGCCCGCAACCGCGATCTGGGCGCCGGGATTATTGCTGAACGCACCGGCCGAGCCAAAGCTGCCGGCTGGCTTCGCTCGATCCCTGCCTTACTGTGGCGAACTGAGCGCAGATTATTTGCTGGGTGGTTAATCGGCGCCGTGGTGTTTGGCGGCGTCATGGGTAGTGTGCTCGGCAGCGTTGGCGACATTCTTAAAACGAATCCGCTTTATCGTAAAATACTAGATGTTGGCCAAATCAACGCTGCCAATCAGACCATGGTCCTGTCATTCTTAGGCATGTATCTCGGCATTTTCGTCGCATTAGCCGTGACTGCTGGCGTCCAAGTGGCATTCCGACTCAAACGCGATGACAACCTTGGTTACTTGAGCGTCATTCATGCCGAAAAGCCAACGCGAACCACGATCAGTGTCAGCTACTATTGCTTTGGTCTGCTGGCAGGCGTGTTCGTCCTTTCTGCTGGGCTGCTGGCCTTGTTCTTCACTGGGAACACTGTTCTCAGTCACCCGTTGCCGCTCAAGTACCTCGGTCGCCTATTCGTGGCTAGCGTTCCGGCTGTGATATCGTTTATCGCCCTTGGCATCGCACTAGTCGGTCTGTGGCCACGCTTAAGCAGTCTATTCTGGCTGTATATGGGAGCCGGTCTGATCGTTCAAATTTTCCGGGGATTGTTTGATTTGCCAAAACACGCAGGCAACTTCACACCTTTTGGCTGGATTGCCAATGTACCGGTTGAAAACGTTGATCAAACATGGCTAATCGTGATGGTTGTTAGCGCTATAGTATTATTTATTCTTGGCATTGCTGGTTATCGCCGTCAGGATTTGAGCCTATGAAAAATGTTGTGACAGATCCTGAAAAGGTCACCCGAATCCTCAAAACAGCGACGGAAATTTTCGGCCAGCAAGGCTTCATCAAGAGCAAAACCGATCAGATTGTCAACCAAGCACAAGTATCTAAGGGCTTGCTCTTCCATTATTTTGGCAATAAACAAGCGCTGTATCTTGACGCTTTCAAATATGCCTATCATCGAATTTATGATCACATGGACCCTAAAAAGTGGCAGAATGCCCCTGGCTTGGCTGCCATGATGACCACTGCAGTTAAGTATGAGTTGAAACTACAATTCAAATTCCCAGCTGAATACCGCTTGATAATGCAAGCCTATGCTGATTTACCGCATTTTCCCGAACCGTTGCGACAACAAGTGCAGCAAGAAACAACTGCCATATCCGCTGAAATCGATCGCATTTTTCGCGAGAAAATTGAACAGCTGCCTCGTCGTGAGGGCCTGTCAGTCGATGACGTTTTCGGTGTCGTTTCTGCCTTAATCGCCCAACAAACGGCGGTCACCACCAGACTCATTGCCAGTGGCCATTATCGCAAGTTTGAAGATCTGCAGTCCGTGGTTGAGACGATGGCACGCCAGTTATTGATTGTCGAACACGGCTTTTTACCAGATGAAAGTTGACGTCAGCTGATAGATCAAAAAAGGTCATTAGGGTATAGTAAGAAATAATTAACTAAATTAGATCATATTATTAGTCTTGATGTAATAATATGATCTTTTTATTTTCTTTTCGCCTATTTATTGAATACATATGATATAATATTAGTTAAGGAGGTGAAACTATGAAAGCTAATCAAGTAATGGAAATACTTCAAATTAGCCGC
>NZ_PCYV01000056.1:0-4764 GCF_002553785.1 Lactobacillus sp. UMNPBX15 | reverse complement strand
ATTAAAAAATCAATTTACGAGAAAGATCTATTTACACAAAAGATTTGACAGTTTCATATTCTATGATAAACTCATTATTGTTATAAAAATAAGTATAAACGAGGAAAAAATGCGCAAAAAAAATATTTATTCTATTTGTATCGGATTACCGATCTTTTTGATTCTTGCATTCTCTATTATGGCTCATGCAAGTTGGGTTACTGGCTTTGACAATTTCTTTGAAGGCTTAGTCCACAGTATTCCTAATCTGCAGAGCATTATGCATGCAATTACATTTTTAGCAGATACTAAAGTTGACTTAGTTTGGATGCTGTTGATAGCAGTCATTCTTTGGCTGAAAAAGCAGCGTCCTCTTTCGGCAAGTATTGTCATTTCACTAGTTACAGCTGATGCTTTTGGTTGGATTGTTAAACATATAATCCAACGGGCACGACCAGCTGCTCACTTAGCTGCTGATGATGGTTTCAGTTTTCCTAGTGGCCACACATTAGGAATGGCGATCATTGTTTTCTGGCTAATACTAATATTGATTCCAGCTTTAGTTAAAAATAAAACTGCTAAAATCTGGCTCACTGTTTTATTAGCTATTTGGCTTGTTTTAGTAATGATTTCAAGAGTTTATCTCTACGCTCACTGGCCAAGTGATGTTTGCGGCTCAGTTGCTATGGGCTTAATGTGGATTGGCTTAGTAGATGCAATTTGGGATAAAGTTACTCCACAAACAGACAAAAATAATTTTTAAGATTAAAAATAGTCGACGATAAGTCGGCTATTTATTTTGGGCAAAAAGAAAAAGTCACTAAGGAAAATGTCCTTAATGGCTTTTCTACACCTTCAAATTTCTTCCTATCAGCAGATGTCATAAGAAACATCTTGCTTAGCCTTTTCATCCTCGGAGCGCTCATCACACGCTCCGCTACTATAATATCAAATAAAAATAAAAAGATAAAGATTTTTACTTGATAAATTTTAAAAAAAGTATATGAATTCTTAAAAATCAAATTTGTATATTGCTATCATTTTTAACCTTTTTTAGCTCTGATTTAACTGATTTGCTTTTAGTATTGTTAATTGTCTTAAAAAAGGCGGAAATTTGGCCAATTTCTTTTTCGGTAGTCGAACAACAGCCACCTATTATTCTAGCACCATGTTCATACCACTCTTGACTTAACTTTTTAAAATCGAATTTTGCATTAAATGGAATCCAATTGCGCTCAAATTCGTTATAAACGCCACCCAAGTTAGGATAAATGACAATTTGTTTATCAGTAAAATCATGAATTTTATCAATCACTGCAGTTGCTAAAAACGGTTTAAAGCAATTGGCTCCAATCGCAAATACTTGATCATATTCATTAAGCTTTTGCACTACCCGCTTTAAAGGAGTGCCATCACTAATTTTAGTTGTATCATGCAATGTAAAACTTACATACACTGGAATTTCCGGAGCATTTTCCTTTAACCAATCTAAGATTGCTACAACTTCATCCAATTTAGGCTGAGTTTCAAGTGCGAGACAATCAGGTTTATTTGCCAATAAAATCTTCAATCGTGGTAAATGAAAATTAAGATATTCCTCCGTTGTTAGAGAATAATCTCCGCGAAATTCATCCCCTTGAGCTAAATATGCACCATAAGGTCCTACTGAAGCCGCTACATAATTATGAATTCCCGTTGTCTTTGCAAAATCATCACGGGCTTTTTTGGCAATTTGAACTGCATTAGTAATCAATTTAGTAGCCTGGTCTTGTGTAAAACCATGTTTTTCAAAAGCTGGGATATTTGCTTGATAAGTATCAGTAATTGCCATCTGGGCTCCAGCCTTAAAATAATTCATATGTACTTGATAAATTTGAGCAAGATTATGTTCTAATGCAATTGCTGTCCAAAGTTCATTATTTGTATCAATGCCTAACTTCTCAAGAGCTGTAGACATTGCACCATCTAAGATTAATCCTCGATCACGGATCTGTTTGAGCAAATTCATTTTTCTCACCTTAGTATAAATTGAGTAGACAGTTAATATATATTTAATATTACATTAATCTTAGATCTGTTTCAAATATTATTTCTTCCTATGTCTTATTTTTTAGCTACAGTTTGCTATAAATTTATTTAATGATATTTTCATATAATATTAAAATAGATTTTTGAAATCATGTAAATAATTAGCCAAATAGTGTGCCGTTAAACTTTCAGGCTTTTGCTTTAATTCTAAAGGCTTACCCTCTTGGACAATCCGACCACCGTTTTTACCACCACGTGGGCCTAAATCAATCATGTAATCACAATTGACAATTAAATTTAAATCATGAGTGATTGTAATAATGGTAGCTCCCTGATCTAACAACTTTTGCATTACTTGGACCAGAACCTTCACGTCAAGAGGATGCAAGCCAATCGTAGGTTCATCGAAAACAAACAATGTATCATTTTGTTTATGACTAAGATGAGTAACAAGTTTAAGGCGCTGAGCTTCTCCACCTGACAAAGTTGGTGTATCTTCTCCCAAATGTAAGTAATCCAAGCCTACTTCTTTTAACAATTTTAACTCTCGTTCAATCTTAGGCACTTTAACAAAAATCGGTAGAGCTTCATTAACATCTAGATTTAGGACATCAACAATTGACAGATCATGCCACTTCACCTTTTGTACATCTTGATTATAACGATCACCATGACAGGTTGGACAGACTTGTTGCATATCTGGTAAAAATTGGATGTCAAGAGTCACAATTCCTGTACCACCACAAGTAGGACAAGCTCCTTGTTTATTATTATATGAAAACCAACTTGGCGTATAATGCTTCTTTTTAGCGAGTGGCTGACTAGCATATAACTTTCGTAAATTGTCCATAATTGAAGTATAAGTTGCTACAGTTGACCGAGTACTTTTACCAATTGGAGATGCATCAACACTTACTACATTTGAAATTGGGCTAGAAAAGCTACTAATTTGTTTTGGCAATTTTTCACTTTTGCTTTTTGCTATAATAGCGGGCACTAAACTATCCAAAATCAAACTAGTTTTACCGGCACCTGAAAAACCAGTTACTGCAGTTAATTGGTTTAGTGGGATTTTAGTTTTTACATCATGTAAATTAAAATATTGCTTTACTTCAAATGAAATAGAATCGGAATTTATTTGATTGGCTGGCTCTCTGGCAAGTAGCTTAGCACTGCCATCCAAATATGGTCGAATTAAAGAATGCTGATCATGTTTGATTGCAGTAATTGAACCTTGATCCAAAATCTGACCACCTTTTTTACCTGAACCTGGTCCAATCTCAATTACCTCATCAGCTGCTTTAATAATGTCAACATTATGATCAACAACTACTAATGAATTGCCCTGAGCAACTAATTTTCGTAAAACCTTAATTAATCCTGCAACATTAGCAGGATGGAGACCAATAGAAGGCTCATCCAAGACATATAAAACTCCAGTAGTTTCAGTACGTAATGTTCTTGCTAATTGAATTCGTTGCAATTCACCTGTCGATAAGGTATTTCCACTTCTAGCCATAGTCAAATAGTCTAGCCCTAAGTCTAATAATGGTTGCAAATTATCCAAAAACTCCTGAATAATCGAATGAGCCATTTTATGCATATTAGTTGGTAAAGTTGCTTGCACATCTTTAACCCAGGTAACTAAATCACCTAACTGCATTTCGGCCACCTGATTAATATTTTGCTTACCGATCAGCTGTTGTAACAATTCTGGTTTCAAACGACTACCATGACAAAGTGGACAAGTCGAATAAGTAAAGAATTCGGCTATTCTTTTTTGCGCACGTTCTGATTTGCTGCTCTTTGCTGAGCGGTAAACGGCTTGCCGAGCATTTTCATATAAGGCATTAAAATCATGAAATACCCTGCCAGTTCCTGATAAAAAGTCCATTTTATATTTCTTTTCAGGACCATTTAAGACAAAATCTTTTTCTTTATCAGTAAGATCTTTATAAGGAATGTCGATCCTAACACCAGCATGCTCTGCAACGTTAGGCATAAAGTTCCGTCCTGGCAAGCTCCAAGATGCAACTGCACCATCTTTAATTGACAAATTTTCATCCGTAATCAGTTTAGATTCATCTAGTTGCCGTACCTTACCAGTTCCACCACACTCAGTACATGCACCATCTGAATTAAAAGCAAATTGTTCGGCACTTGGTGCATAAAATTTTACACCACAGACTGGACAAGTTAATTGTCCCATTTGCTCACCTGACATACTCATTGCCTTTGCAATTGCCAAACTCGGCTTCAAGCGGTGTCCATTAGGACAAACTGGAGAACCCAAACGAGAAAAAATTAAGCGTAAAACATTAAAAGTCTCACTCATGGTTCCTACTGTAGCTCGCTCATTTGGTACACTTGGACGCTGCCGTAAAGCTAATGCGGAGGGAATATGTTTGACGCTAGTTACATCAACTTGATTTCCCTGTTTAATTCGCCTACGCATATAAGTTGACAGAGCATCAAGATAGCGTCTTGAACCTTCTTCATAAAGAATCCCCATTGCTAGTGATGATTTTCCTGAGCCTGACAGTCCTGAAATTGCTACAAATTTATTCAAAGGAATGTCAACGTCAATATTCTTTAAGTTATGTACTCGTCCGCCACGAACTTCAATTTTCGTTGGAATCGTCATTAAATATCCCCTTTCCATATTTAGTCATTATCTCTTTTAATCTATAATCATGAATTACGAAACTGTCAAATCTTTTGTGTAAATAGATCTTTCTCGTAAATTGATTTTTTAAT
>NZ_PCYV01000055.1:0-5732 GCF_002553785.1 Lactobacillus sp. UMNPBX15 | reverse complement strand
TTAAAAAATCAATTTACGAGAAAGATCTATTTACACAAAAGATTTGACAGTTTCTCAATAAAAGTACCAATTCTTTTGGTTATTATTTCCACAGTAATTAGTTTTCTTTTACCTATTTTCAATTTGAAATCTTGGGTTACTTATTCAGTGATTGTCTCTGAAAGTGCAATGTTTGTTTTAATTGCAATATTGTTGAGCAAAAAGATAAAAATGTGGTTAGCGTGGATTTTAGGATGGATTGCAGGATTTGTTTGGGCAGTTGTTTTATTTGCTTTGATAGGACTGGCTTTTAATATTTGATACAAATTGAAATAAGGATGATAACTGGCAGTAAATTGTCAAGATATCATCCTTATTTGTTTTTGCATTTTTTCCATTCAGATCTTAAAATGCCATATTTTACACTGTCATAATAAGAGCCTTGGAAATAGCGAACTTTGCGAATTTGAGCTTCTTTTTTTAGTCCAATTTTTTCAGCTAAATGCATCATTCTTACATTGCCGCTCCAGGTTGTTAAACCAATGTGTTCTAAATCAGGATATTCAGAAAATATATCAGTAATCCATTTTTCTAAAGCTTTAGTTCCAAAGCCACTATGCCAATAATTTGGATTATAAATAACTATTCCAACTTCAAGCCAAAGATTTATTTTATCAATCCAGTTTTTTGAAACCATCCCTATTGCTTGACCATTTATAGTAATAGCCTTACAGGAGTGACTTAACAAATATTCAGTGATCGAGCTTTGCTTGAAACTAGAAAAGGACCGGTAAGCAGTATAGTCGTTAAAATATGGTGCATTCCACTTAGTCCACTCCGGCTTTTCTGCTGTAAAGCCATCTTTCCAAATATCGTTTAGGTATTGTGAATTAAAGTCTTTTAAATTTAGCATTTATTAACTTTCTGTTTCATCTAATTGTTTACCATATTTGAGGATATAAAAAATCTCAATCACAGAGCTTAATAGCCAAATTAAAGTTAAAGTGCCAGCAATTGCAAATAGAACATATGAAAATTGTGGATCTTCCTTTAGTTGACTGGAAGCATAAACCATTAAAATCATGCCACACCAAAAAGTGATACTTTCTATAATGGTCATAGTTTTGATTTTGGCATTTTGTTCTATACTAAGTATTTCTGGATTAATGGTTTCAGTTTGATTATTATCAGAACCTTTTATTAATTTTTTTAGATATATTGATGAACTAAAAAGTAAGAAAATGATTAATAAACCATTCCAAAAAAGACCTTTGTAGATATGATCATGAATTTGTAAATATGATGCAAAACTTAATAAAACACCGCAGCCAATAGATGCAACAAGTGCAAGAGTGTATTTGATTTTCTTTTTCATATGCTCATCTCCATTTACTTATTGAAAAGCCATAAAATTATGGTACATTAATAATAAATAAAATTTTCATTAATGTAAATAAGAATATCTGAAAATTGAGTCTTATAATAAACATTTTGGCTTTTCTCAAGGTACGATGGAATTGAAGTGAACAAATAAACTATGATTATAGATACGGAAAAATTACAAAAAGCAGTTATTGAGAACAAGAAAAAGCATAATTTTAATACGACTGATATTAAGTATGAACTTCTTTTGTTGTATGGCGAAGTGAATGAACTGTTTCAAGCTTGGCTAAAAGAAGACCAAGAAAATATCAATGAAGAATTAGCAGATGTAGCCATTTTTCTATTAGAAATCTCTGAAATGCTTGGAAGCGATCTAGGTGAAGATATTGTTGAGAAAATAGCGATTAATGCAAAACGAAAATATATGAATGGAAAGAAGATAATTACTGATGACTAAAGTAGAACTTACTCGTTTTAGAATTAGAAAAAGAAAAGAAGCTAAAGCGCAAGAGTGGATGGACTTTCTAAATGAACATCACGATGATACTGTAGCGACAATGGCTGGTGAAAAGATGTACGTGGAGAGCGTTTTTAAAGAAGAAAATCCAGATGGATATACATATTTTTACTGGTATTCGGTTCAAGGAGAAGGCGGAAATGCCGTCGAAGAATCAGAAAGCTATATTGATAAGAAACATCTTGAATATTGGGATGAATGTATCGATATGGGCTATAAGCCAGTTGATATGAAATTGGAAGAGAGTCTGGTTGCACCGGCTGTTGAAAAAGTTATAAAGGGAAAATAAATGAAAGTATGGAAAATTAGTGGCAGTATTGTATTGATCTTATTTATAGTGATTAGTATATTTCTTTGCGTTAGAAAAGTTGACGGAGCAGGTGTAGTACAAACACCTGAAATGAGAAATATTACTTTAATTATCTGGGGAGTATTTGGATTAATCATTTTAATCTGTTATCTAATTTGGCTGGCAGTTTTAAAGCATAGCAAATAGCGGAGGAACAATATGTACTCAAATCTATTACCAATCACAACAGCCATTAATCCGCGTGAACTAGGTGGATTAACTGGTCTTAATAATCGTAAAATACAGATGCATCGTCTGCTTAGAACAGGCGATCTTAGTAAAATGTCGCTAAAAGACAGGCAACTTCTAAAGGATTACGGTGTTGTTAAAATTATTGACCTACGTTCAAAATCAGAAAGCATTTCTCATCCTGATCCTCAAATTGATGGCATTCAAAATATTTCTCTGCCTCTTTCCAGTGAAGAAGGAACATTAGGGGGAGAAAATAACTTAAAACAAGAAGCAAAGTCATATAATGAAAATCCACATGCTGCATTTAAAATGATGTGTGATCATTATAGAGATCATGTTATTGCAGCACATGATCAAGAAACTGTTCGTCAAGTATTGAAAATATTGTCTGAAACTGAAAAAGGAGCAGTTATTTTTCACTGTACTGAAGGAAAAGATCGGACAGGCTTTGTTGCCTTATTTGTTTTATATATTTTAGGCGTTGACTTAGAAGTAATACGACAGGATTATCTGGCATCAAATGAAATTTTGACTGAATATCGCGCAGCTAGGGATAAGGAATTCCAAGAAGCTGGTAAAGGTTTAACCTTTAGAGCTAATATGCGGGTTTTAAGTTCAGCGTCGGATTCACTTTTTGACACAATTCTTTTGACTATTGAGAAAGAGTATGGAGATTTTGAAACCTATGTGAGGGATGTTTTAAATGTGACTTCTGAATTAGAAGATAAATTACGCGAACTTTATTTAGAGAAATAATGTCATGGAATTAAAATTTAGACAAGTTTGAAGATTAAATATTGAACGTGAGGCAGATTCTTATGGAGAATCTGTCTTTTTTGTAAAATAAGAATGAAAGGGGATGCAGAGTATGACTGATTTAGCAAACTTAGTAACTAAAAATTTACCACAAGTAGTGAATGGTCATGTTGCAACGTACATTCCAGCATTGGCGGAAGTAGAACCAGAACAACTTGGAATAGCAATTTATAATTTGAACGATGGAAAAATTTCAGTAGCTGGTGATAGTGAAACTTACTTTGCAATTGAAAGCATCTCCAAAGTCATTACATTACTTTATTCAATTGAAACTTTGGGTTTAGATTTTGTTAACACAGTTGTCGGTGCAAGACAAACAGGATTTAGCTTTGACTCTAATTTTACTAAAGAAATTTGTAATGATCCCCAAATCAAATTGAATGAAGAGATCTTTAAGTCTGAACAAAAGACAGGCGATATGAATCAATCTTTAGCTTATTACATGAAAGCTAAGGAAATTTTGAAAGTCGATGTTGAAGACAGTTTAACTACTTACTTCAAACAATGTTCAATGATGGTAACGGCACGTAGCTTAGCTAATTTTGGTGCTGTTTTAGCCAATGATGGAATTAAACCTTGGGATAATAAGCGAATTGTTTCAAGTACTGCTGCAACTTTTATAAGTCCTTGATGATGACAACGGGGTTATATAATGCGTCAGGAATATATTCTGCTAAAATTGGTATTCCTACTAAGAGTGGTGTTGGAGGCGGGCTCGTTTCTTCTGTGCCTAATAAAGCTGGGATTGGTATTTTTAGTCCACCGCTTGATGATGTTGGTAATAGTATTGCTGGCCTGAGTCTGCTCGAAGATGTAAGCAAGGAATATAAGTGGGATATTTTTAGTTAGGGTATAAAATCAATAAAGCATTATAATAGCTTATGAAAGGACAACAATTATGAAAATTAATAAATATCTGATTGCAACTTCATTGGCAGGAGCATTTGTACTATTTTTAAATACAAATTCTTCTACTGTTCAAGCTGCTACGATCCAAATTCCGACTCAAGGCACAAGTTATGTACGCAAAGGCAACACTTATAAGCTTCATTTAAAAGAAGCTGGTAGAGTAACAGTTAATACAAATGCCAAGATCAGAATCTACAATAGTATTGATTGGGAGGCCATTCCTTATTCAACCGATAAGAAAAATACTAAAGAGTATTATCTTAGATCCGGAAATTACAAAGTAGTTGCTAAGAATCCGGGATCAAGAAAAATTAGAATTAGTTATACTAAATTGACTAAACTTAGAAAACAGTTAGATGATTATCCAATTTACCGCACTACAAACAGCTATACTTATAGTCCTGAAATTTCATTAGGACAAGAGGTAAAGGGATTTTCTGACATGTTTAGTAGCTATAAAAATAGCACGTATCATAGTTACACATTAAAAGTTGATAAGTCACAAAAATTAACTATGGGCATGAACTCGATGCCGGTTTATTACAATGGTCATAGAACAATCATTACTATGCAAAGTAAGAATGGCTTTAGTTATTACCTGCCATCTTCAATGTTCAATGGTAGACAAGATAATAAAAAGATAACTTGGTATGTCGCAAAAGGTGAGTACAAATTAAACATTCAAACTCGTGGTTTATTTAATTTCAAAATAACAGGTGAAAATACTGACCAAGTACCAGTCAAAAATGAAGTTACAAAGTTGACACCAGTAAAAGACGGATTGCAAGTTGATTTTACTAAGTCTGAAGGTGCGACTGAATATGTCATCTATATAAATAGTGGCAGTGGCTATATTCCTGCTGCTGTGCCAAGAATTAAAGCAAGTGAATCATTAAGCACGGTAATTCCATCTAAGAGCCTTGTTAATGGTAAGACATATCAAGTCGCTGTTTTACCTATCAATCGTGCGAACGGATTTGATATTAATGGTGAACTTTCTGATGCAAAGACGATCGATTATCATGCTGTAACGGATAATAAGAATGTGCCAGATAAAATCCCAGTTGATATCAGCTATTATGATGATAATGGTAGTGATGAACCATACATCGATATTAAATGGCCGGTTAATAAAAATATTAGTAGTTATGAAGTTCAATATCGCTTAAAAGGTCAGAGTGAATGGCAAAGTTTCTTATCATCATCAAGTAATGGTGATGAAATTACATCCAGCTCTGATAAAAATAGTATTTGCTATTTCGAAAAAGGTAAGACATATGAGATACGTGTCCGTGGCCTCAACAGTAATATAGTTGGTCCATGGTCGGATATAAAGACAGTAACGGTAAACGTAACACCAGCTGGTAATTAAGTATAATTATTTTTGGCTATGAAAAATTTGTGGCTAATAGGCAGAGATTTTAGAGGTCTCTGCTTATTTTTTGGCCAATTTTATTAGTTGGTATAAAGAAAATCATTTAATTTAAGAATATGCTGGAGAAACCAGGGAGAAATACTATCTCCTTGTTTTTGAGACCGTAAAATAGTTTGTGTAAGGATGAATATTTCCTTAATTTTATTTCCCTG
>NZ_PCYV01000054.1:0-5941 GCF_002553785.1 Lactobacillus sp. UMNPBX15 | reverse complement strand
TTCGATCATATTCTTAACCTCCATTAAATTGATGAGATTAGAATACCTGAAAAATGAAGGCTAAAACAGATATCCGGTTATTTGACGCTTACGCCTTTTTCAAGCCTTGAGCCGTAGCTTCCATCACGATAAGCTCCTTTTCTTCCATATCATTCAACAGTACATCAACTTGTTTGCGGCGATTGTTGTCGCCATCTTCATTGCATGGAAAAAAGAACTGGTCTACAGAGATGTCAAGCAAGGTAGTAATGAGATAAAATTTGTTAAGCCTTGGGTGCTGCCCCCTGTTCTCTATATACATAATAGAGCGTGGCGTAAGGTCTACCAGTTGGGCAAGATATTCCTGTGTCCACCCTTTTGCTTCCCGAGCTTTTTTTATCGCTATACCTAACGGCTTAAAATCAAGTTTTCTTTCATCTTGGTACATTTTAATATCATCCTATATCATTGTACATTTCGGGTGATGATATTTGAACGAAGTATGATTTTATGTTTAGTAGTGTATAATTTCGTATTAGTGGAGAGAAACTTACTATTATTCGTCATTCCGTATATAATAATTATATACTCTTTGCGAAAGGAAGTTGATATTATGAATTACATTTCTGTGAAAGCCGCTTCTGAAAAATGGGGCATATCGGAAAGACGGATACAAAAATTATGTGAGGAAAATCGCATTGACGGAACTGAAAAATTTGGTCGTGCATGGATGATACCAAAAGATGCAGAAAAACCCGTTGATGGACGTATGAAAACAAGGAACAAACAGGAGGAGAATCATGGAATTTAATGAAAAGCTACAACAGCTTAGGACTGGAAAGAACTTAACGCAGGAACAACTTGCGGAGCAATTATATGTATCAAGAACAGCCATTTCAAAATGGGAAAGCGGCAAGGGTTACCCTAACATTGAGTCGCTCAAGTGTATTTCTAAATTCTTTTCTGTGACCATAGATGAACTGCTATCGGGCGAAGAACTGATTACACTTGCCGAAACTGAAAATCGTTCCAACTTGAAAAAAATTTACAGTTTCATTTATGGAATATTAGATATGATGGCGGTTACTTTTATACTTTTGCCGTTGTATGGTAACCTTGTTGACGGATATATTTATTCTGTCAATCTACTTTCATTTACAGACACTACCCCAATATATCTTGCAATCTATTGGATTGTTTTTATTGTTTTGATTGCACTTGGGATAGCGAAACTGATGTGTGTTTGTTTTGAAAAGGAATCATGGAGCAACATAATCACAAAATGCTCTCTCGTGCTGAGTACGCTTTTTATCTGCTTCTTCGCTGCGGCAAGACAACCCTATGTAACCGCCCTTATGTTTCTGCTATTTGTTGCTAAAATATTTGTCTGGATAAAGCAAACCCAAACAAAGTAAAATGCCATAAACCCTTTAAAATAGGCTCTGACACGATAAGTGTCGGAGCTTTTTTCGTGCTGACATCTATTGTGTCGGCATTGTGACGGTAGATTTCTTGGCTTCTATGCAATACTCGTGGATAATAAGATTGTGGTCAGCGAAAACAAGAACAGCAACCCACGGAAAGGAGAATCAAATATGGATTATATCATTGAAACAGAAAATCTTACGAAGCGATACGGAACAGCCACCGTTGTCGATAAGGTAAATCTTCATGTGCCAAAGGGCAAAATTTATGGTTTGCTCGGCAGAAACGGAGCAGGCAAAACCACAGCAATGAAAATGATGTTGCAGCTTGCTTTCCCAACGGAGGGAACAGTACGCTTGTTTGGCACAAACTATAAGGAAAATATCCATACCCTTTATAGCAAAGTAGGCTCTATTATCGAAACACCGGGATTTTACAGTAATTTAACAGGGTATGAGAATTTGCAAATTCTCGCTAAACTGCGAGGGGGAGTATCTAAAAGTGGAGTAGAAAAAGCTCTTGAAGTTGTGGGGCTGCATAAGGAGAAAAGAAAAGTCTTTTCCGATTATTCCCTCGGAATGAAGCAACGGCTTGGTATTGCCGCCGCCATTATGCACGAGCCGGAGCTTTTAATACTTGACGAACCGATTAACGGACTTGACCCCATTGGAATAGTTGAAATACGCTCATTTTTATCTGAACTTAGTCACAATCATGGCATTACCATTTTTATCTCAAGCCATGTTTTAAGCGAGATTGAACAGATAGCAGATATTATCGGCGTTATGCACGAGGGGCATTTAGTAGAGGAAGTGAATATATCCGAGCTTCACAAAAGGAATCGAAAATACATTCAATTTGATTTATCTGACAGTGAGATAGCCGGAAAGATTTTAGAAAACCACTACCACATGACGGATTTTACAGTGCAGGACGGTACGGTGAGAATTTATGACTTTAGCCAAAGTGTTGGAGAAATCAATCGAGAATTTGCACGAAATGGACTGCTCGTGACAAGGATAAATGATAGTGAGGAAAACTTAGAGGACTACTTTTCTAAACTGATTGGAGGTGGCGGTATTGCTTAATCTTATTTCTTGTGAATTATTAAAACTAAAGCGTTCAAAAATGGTGCTAATTAGTGTGGCAGGGGTATTATCTACCCCACTTTTGATGTTAATAGAAGCCTTGCAAACACATTTTGATAAGCCGGAGATTATCTTTACCTTGTCTGACATATACAGCGACAGTGTACTGTATATCATGCTGCTGGTAAACATTATGATATATGTGGCAATTGCAGCTTACTTGTTTAGCAGAGAGTACACAGAAAGCACCCTCAAAACCATATTGCCCATACCCATTTCAAGGACAAAACTATTAATTGGAAAATTTTGCACCCTGCTTCTTTGGATTGTTATGCTAACCCTTGTAACATGGGCAGGTATATTTATCGTTTGTGGGCTATATGACGCTGTCTTTACATTGGAGGGATATAGCTTACTAGTGGCAATAGTATGGCTCCCCAAGTTTTTGTTTGGCAGTATCCTGATGTTTTTAACAGTTTCTCCTTTTGTGTTTGTTGCTATGAAAACAAAAGGATTTGTCGCCCCGATGATTGGCTCTGCCGTGATTGTCATGGGAAGTGCCGCACTTTCAAATCAAGAATGGGGAGCGTTGTATCCGTGGACAGCCACCTATTTCTTGGTGCAGGGTAAACTTCAGAGTACCGGCTATCCTACACTGCTGTCTGTATCTATTATTATTCTTGTATCAGCAGTTGGTTTTCTTATGACCTTTCATCATTTTAAAAAGGAGGATTTGAAATAATGGTACTTGATTTTATAGAAATTTTAAAAGCGCCGATTGTAAAATCAAGTTGAACACTTTATAAAAATAAAAGTCCATCTGGACCTGTTTGATAGAATGTTAATATCCACAAAAACATCTATTGGAGGTCACAAATGGACTCTTTACATTTTACCATGAATCAGCACGTTAAAGGCAAGCATTTATCATTTGAAGAGCGGGTTGTTATCCAAACCCGTTTAAAAGATGGTTGTTCTATTAGAGCGATTGCTCGCGAATTGAGCTGCTCTCCTTCTACAATTAGCTATGAAGTTAAACGTGGTACTGTTTCTCTCTATCATGGCAAGCAGCAGCGTTATAAGGCTGAACATGGTCAGAGTGTTTATCAGATTAATCGTCGCCACTGTGGTCGTAAATCAGACTTCTTGAAGAAAGCAGACTTTATTAGCTACGTCATTAAGCATTTCTTTGAGGACGGCTGGTCACTTGACGTTTGTGCCAATCGTAGCTTAGCTATCGGTGAATTTTCACATCACCAAACAGTCTGCACCAGAACTTTGTACAACTATGTAGAACAAGGCCTAATTACAATTAAGAACTATGATTTGCCTGAAAAACTTAAACGCAATACCAAGCTCCATCATGTTCGCAAAAATAAGAAAAAGCTGGGACGAAGCATCGAAGAGCGGCCTAAAGAGATTGACCAGCGGAATGAATTTGGTCATTGGGAATGTGATCTTGTTTTAGGGCATAAAACCAAAGATGATCAGGTTCTATTAACGCTTTCTGAGCGCATGAGCCGTGAATTCTTGATTATTCGCATACCTGACAAGACATCTGCCAGTGTCATGCAGGCTTTTAAAATGCTTCAAAAACAATACAGCGAGCACTGGAATGACATCTTCAAGACGATTACTACTGACAATGGTTCAGAGTTTGCGGATTTAGCTAATTTAGAAGAAGTTTCTAAGACTCTTGTTTATTATGCTCATCCTTATACTTCTTGTGATAAAGGAACTGTTGAAAGACATAATGGTCTTATTCGCAGATTCATTCCTAAAGGAGACTGCATCAATAACTATTCTCTCCAACAAATCATTGATATTGAAACCTGGTGCAACTCTTTACCCAGAAAGATCCTGGCATATCACACACCAGATGAAATCTTTGAAAGAGAATTAGATAAAATCTATCAAACAGCCTAAACGTTCAATTTATTATTGCAATTTGCGGTATAATAATAGCAAATAAAATATTGATATTTTCAAGGGAGGAATATCCATGAAACTCATTAAATCAATCAGCTTAGCTGCTGCCGCATTATCTTTAACAGCACCAGCTATTGCACTTGTAAATCCATCAATCACTACTGCTCAAGCTGCTACTAAAAAGTCAACTGGCACAATTACTGTTGGCGATAACAATAGTAGTGTAATCGGTGTCTACAATGCTGCTGGCAAACAAAAGAATCAAAGGATTAAGAACGGCACTACTTTTAAATACTACGGCGCTCCTAAGTTAATCAACTATGAATATACTTATAAGATCGCTAAAAACAAGTACGTTCCGACTTCCGCAATTTCAGCATTAAACGGAAAGAGCGTCTTATATATTGCTAATAATTCATATGTTTACGACAAAAATGGTAAGCGCGTAACTAAGAACTCTAAGCGTGTCTTATTGCGTAGATCTCAAATTGTAAACTACACCGGCTCGATTAAAACAGCTGCTAGTGATGCATACCGTTTCTTAGTAAATGATGGCAAAAAGATGGCTTTATCAACTAAGACTATTAAGGGCCACCAATATTACAGCATCGGTAAAAACGCATATATCCGCGTATCTAATGTAAGTTACGTAAATAATGAACCATTATATGCTGCATACCAAACTGTAACTTTAGATAAGCATAGCAATGAATCTAAAGTCCCTGTTTACGATGCCGAAGGTAAAAGAGTTAGCCAAGAATTAACTGCTGGCAGCAAAGTTAGTGTTGACCGCACTAAGACTATTAAAAATGGCGACCAAACTTTGATTTTATACGGCATTAAGGGTCAAAAGTCATACATTGATATGAACGACATTGCAACTATGCCAAACTTGGCTATTGCACCAGAAGAATAAAATTCAAATAATTAATTTAAATTTAAGGCCAATCGAATTTGATGCGAACGCCAAATTTGGGACATATTTTAGATCACTCTATTTTAAAACCATATTTCGATATTTTATCGGAGTATGGTTTTTCTAATGTCTTGATACTATCATAATTGTAGTAATAAGATGTACGCTTGGTGCTAATTAAAGCTTGTCCATCAATACACCATTTATGTTAATATTGTCATTTCTAAGCGGTTTGAAATCCTACTAAAATGCGTGTTCTATTTTCCGCATTATAATAAGCTAAAAGTGAAAAAATACTTTCATTTATCCTTCCTAATTTTCATCAACTTACGATCGTTATGCTCCTTAGCACCTTGCATATTCTGCTATATAGAGTTCAGGGATCTGACTTATCTCTATTATGTTTTAGGTATCCTAAGATCTAATCTTTTTAATTTTATTTATATTTTTTAACAAAAATAGACAAAATAATTTGCTTTTTTATATCATGACTAAAGCAAGAAAATATTTTGGTGCATTAGCACTTATTTCTGGAGCAACTTTAAGTTTGAGACCGTAAAATAGTTTGTGTAAGGATGAATATTTCCTTAATTTTATTTCCCTG
>NZ_PCYV01000053.1:0-5992 GCF_002553785.1 Lactobacillus sp. UMNPBX15 | reverse complement strand
ATTAAAAAATCAATTTACGAGAAAGATCTATTTACACAAAAGATTTGACAGTTTCCATTTGTCTCATCTCCAAGCAAATTAAAATATTAAAAATATCTTATTTTTGCTTAATATTACTGCTATTTTTTTAATATTCAATCACTTTTTACTAAGTGGTTAAAAAAATAACTTGAACGGCAAAATTATTACTATATCTAGCTAATTCATTAGGAAAAATTGGCAAAAAAATAGACTAGAAACTCATTATCAAGCTTCTAGCCCATTAGTTTAATTCAATTATTAACGGTAATTCTTCAAGAAATCCATCATCTTTTGATAAGCTGCATCATGATCTGCATCATATGCATCGACTACATCGACTACTTTATTATCCTTAGTAATAATACGGTACTCACGTAAGTCTTTCTTTTCATTAGCAACAACTGTAATCTCACCCTTACCTGGGGTAGAGAACAATTCTGGATTAAGTTCTTCGTTCAACTTATCTGATAATTGTTGGTTAAATGCGATTGTATTCATTTTTGTTTTTATCTCTTTTCTAAAAAATCCAACACAGACATTATATCATTATTAGATAACGTTGATGAATTTAGTTTTATTTTTTATCAAGGAGAACTGTACCTGCAGAAGGATTATGATCAATTGCACCAATGATGGAGCAGTAACACCTTCAATATAGCACAGCAATACTTATTCAAAAAATATCAATTTGTTATTTTGCCTTATTACTTTTACGTATAGATTTCACTTAATTAAATGCACAACAAGCATGGCAATTCCTAAGAAGACAAAAATTAAGGCAACAATCATACTAGTTACTGTGCCGGTAACTAAACCTAAAATGATCATGCCAATAATTGAATAAATATCCATTTGTTATCCCTTCAATTAAACAATAACAGCAGTATTTACTTTTATTATGTAGCATGAACACTTTAAAATACAATTTTAACGTATTTTAATTTGCTAACTTTCGATATAACGGCAATAGCTGCCCAATACCATCTAAGATGAAGTTTTCCATATCTGCAACTTGATCTTGCTTTCTAAAAGCAAATTTTCCTAATAGGAAACTGGATTGAGTTGCTTCCTTATTAAATGAAGTCTGTTTTTCAGCATCTGTTAAATACTCATTTAAGGATAAATGATCAGCAAACTCCATTTCGTTTTTATCCCATAAGTACCAATTATTAGTTGTCCGCCCTTTTGCCCAATCAGGAAGATCAGTTAATAATTTATTGTATGTTTCAGGATTATCGCCGCGCTTTTCACTCTTATAATGCTGAAACATAAGATAAACCTGCAGCTGCTTATTATCCAGCATCACGCCGATGCATGGACTTTTATCGGCTAAAGCATTCAAACGATAAGCTGCCCAGTAATGATCGCGTAAGTTCCAACCATTGGTCCAACTTTCAACATGAACTTTAGCAAATTTATCTTGTGGTGATTTTTGATAAACATTTAAGTTTATTTCTTTCCAGGTCTGCCAAATTTCTTTAAAATCTGTTTTTATTTGCGCTAATTCATCTTCAGAATATTGCGATTTCAATTTTTTAAAAGAAAATTCATCCCGATCAAAAATTGCATACATTTCTTCAGTTAATTGCGTCATTTTACAAAGCCCTTACCATATTTACGCTAGTAACACCAGTTGGATCTGGAATATCATCATTGGTCTCGCCTTCATTATAAAAACCACGTTTTTCATAAAATTTAATCAATTTCGGTAAACAAGTTAAAGATATAGCTTGACGATTTTGCTTTCTGCCCTCTTGCGCTATTGCTTCAATTAATTTTGTCGCTACGCCTTGTTTGCGGTATTCAGGCAAGACCGCTAAACTCAAGACCATTTGATAGCGATCATTTTTTTGATTAGGATGATTTTCAAAATATAATTCATCTTCAATATAGCGTTTATTAAAAGCAGGACCAAAAATATGACCAATCACTTTTCCATCTTCTTGTGCAACTAAAAAAGTATCAGGATAATTCTCAATTCTACCAATCATATCTTGTTCAGTTTGCTTTTTAGTCATCTTAAATGCGTCAGATTCCAGTTCTACTACTTCATTTAAATCATCCATTGTTACGGTGCGAATGATCATAATAAGCATCCTCCTTAGGTTTATCTCTAAAAGTGAAAAAGGGTTCAAAAGTCATCTAGACTCTTGAACCCTATATTATTACTCTCTATTTAATTCTTCCACTTTAATTTAAGACGATCTTGCTCAGTCTTTTTTGAAAATACGTCTTCACCTTCGGCACTACTTCTTCGCCATAAATTCTAATGGCATTCATCACATCTTCATGCGGCATTGAAGCAATTGGCAAATGAAGATAGAAGCGAGTTAACCCAAGTTCTTCCATGACTTTGATGATCTTATTTGCAACTGTCTCGCTATCGCCAACAAAAATTGCACCATTTTCTCCGATCGATTCAAGATATTGTTCATATGTCATCCCTGTCCATTGCGGTCTTTCCGTACTAATTTGATCAACTAACAATTTGGTAGGATAGAAGTAATCCTTGATGGCTTTGTCTTTATCATGATTTAACCAGCCCCCAAGAGTGTGCAGCAATTGGCATCTTCGTTAAATCATTGCCAACTTTTTCTGCAACTCTTCTGTACAACTTAATTAGTGGTTTAAAGTGCAAAGGATCACCGCCAATTATCGCATAAACGATTGGCAAACCTAACTCTGCAGTTCGGATAGTCGATTCTATGCTTCCGCCTGTAGCTACAGAAATAGGGATTGGCTTTTTAGTGCGCGGATAAATTCCTTTATGATCAACTCTAGGTGTAAACTTTCCTTTTGGCCAATCGAGAATTTCTTCTTTGTTCATTTTGAGTAGCATTTCTAGTTTTTCAATAAAAAGTTCATCGTAATTTTCTAAATCATAACCGAATAGATCAAATGCCTCAGTAAATGATCCACGTCCTGCCATGATTTCAACTCTTCCTGGTGCGATTGCATCCATTGTTGCATATTGTTCATAAACTCTAATTGGATTAATTGTTGGTAGATTTGTAGTAGCACTTGAAAGATGGATTTGCTTAGTTTTCGAAGCAGCAGCTGCTAAAATGATTTCCGGTGCTGAGACAGCAAAATCTTTACGATGGTGTTCACCGATTGCAAATGCATCAATATTCAATTTGTCTGCAAGAATGATTTCTTCTAATAAGTCTCTGATTCTTTGATCATGACTAATTGCTTTTCCTGTTGTTTCTAATGGTGTAGTTTCACCAAATGATGAGATACCTAATTCAATATTCATTTTTATCAACTCCTAAATTATTTGCTTACTTTTTGTAAGTAAGATAATAGCAGATAATTTTTGAAAAAGCAATATCTTGAATATGTGATCCTTTACTTAGTTGCAGTTCTTCTACCAACATATTTGATAAATAAAGCCATGATTAAAATAACTAAATATAAAAGAAAAATATATGCATGCTGTGTTCCGATTCTGGTTAAATCAGCTGACTTAGTACCTTTTTGACTAGAAGCAACGATTGCTGAAGTAATTGAGGTTCCAACAGCACCAGCAAATTGTTGAGCAGTATTTAAAATAGCGTTGCCTTGAGTAGTTTCACTCTCATCAATTACTGCCAAAGTATCAGTCATGACATCTCCCAATATCATTCCCATTCCTGCCATGTAAATGATATAAACTATCAATATAAAAATATTATTCATCTGATTAGGTAATACTGCAAAAAACAATGTTTCAAGCAACATCAAACTTACACCAAATAAAATAGGTTTGCGTGCACCATAATTATCTAGCAACCGACCACCAATTGGACCCATGATTGCACCAGCAACTCCTGCTGGCAAAACAATCAAGCCTGCTAAAAAAGCAGTATTATGATTAACCAATTGAATGAAATTTGGCAATAAAAATGCATTGCCCAAAGATATTAGTTGAATGCAGAAAAAACCAATAATATGACCTGTAAAACTATGATTTTTAAATAATTTTAGATCCAAAATTGGCATTTTAATTCGATTAGATCTCCAAATTAACAGAGCTAAAGCTAATAAAGCAATCAAAATTGGAATAGCAGTTGCACCCAATTGTCCTGTTCCTAAGTTGCTGAAGCCAACCAACATTCCAATAAAGAAGATTGCGATCATGATAAAGCTAAGGCGATCAATCTTAACTTTTTTAACAGCAGATTTTTGTTCAATACCCCAGATGCCTAATAACAATGAAATAATAATCAATGGAATTAAAAACCAAAAGACCCAGCGCCAATTCAATGCCTGTAGGACGATTCCGCCAAAGGTTGGCCCAAGTGCTAGTGCGATTCCAGTACCAATGCCTTGAATTACTCTTCCGAGCAATAGCACCGGAAAAATTGGTGCAGTAGCATCAACTATTAAGCCAAGTAAAAACAAAAAATTAGCGATTAAAAATAGACTTTTAGTTTTATATGAACTTTTTAATGCAGCAGAGATTGGCACGATAATTGAAACTGCAAGCAAATAAATTGAAGTCATCCATTGCACAACATTGGTTGAAACATTAAAATCACGCATCAAGGTTGGAAAAGCAATATTCATTGAAGTTTCAACTAGAACGCCAGAAAATGACATTAATCCCGTGGCAATTACTGCTGCAAACACTTTTGATGATATTCTTTCATTATTTGGTTCCATTTTTTCCTCCATTTTTGACAAATTTTAAAACTTTTAGTGCCGTATTTATTTCAGCTTGTGTAAAATGACTACGAACTTTTCGATCATCTTGACGCATATAATCTTTTATCTTGGGAATAAGTGATTTACTCTTAGCAGTTAAAGAAACATCCTTCTGTCTTTTATCGACCGCATTAGTAACGCGTTTAACTAAATCTCTTTTCTCCATTCTTTGAATCATGATTGTCATCGTTGAACGCTTTAAATCTAGTTCCTTTTCAATTTCATGTTGTGAAACAGTTTGATTTTGATGATTAGAAATAAAATCTAAAGTTGTCATTTGAACGCCGGTGATACCCAAGGTATTAGCAAACGTCTCTCGTTCACGATCTATTTGAACGGAAGATTGCTTAATAACCTTTTTTATCGGTTCCATATAGGTCCTCCTTTTGTTAGATGTCAAACATATTTTTTTTACTAATTTGAGACTTTGGTTCAAAGTAAATACTAGTAAATATCTATTTCATCATTTGACGTAAAACTCACATCTAATTCTTTACTAAGAAAAGGATTTTAGTTACATTTGTTGCTAAAATAGATTTATTATTTCTACTCAAAATAAGGAGTTAATCATAAATGAATAAACTAAACTTCGAACTACTGCATATTTTTGATGTTGTTAGTAGATTTGCTAGCTTCAGTCAAGCTAGCAACTATCTCTACCTAGACCATCTACTGTCAGTAAAAAAATTAGACAGCTAGAAGCTATTGTCAATAAGAAATTATTTATTAGGAATACTGATGGTATTGTCCTCACTGCTGCTGGACTTGCTTTTAAAAATAAGTCAGATAAAATACTTCAAGATTTAAAAGAAATAATTGCGCTAAAGCCAACTATAACCACCTTACGAGTCGGGGTATTTGATAATATAAGTGCCTATCTGATGCCCGATATTTTTGCTGAAAATTTTAATCAATTTAAAAGATTAAAGATCAGTTCTAACAGTATAGAACTAGTTAATCTATTTAATGAGGGAAAATTAGATGCAATAGTTATCAATAGCGACTTCTTTACTCAAATTCAAGGTTTTGCAATTGAGACGCAAATTACTAATGAATCTTTTGCAATTCTCTTTCGCAAAAATAATGCTCTCATTGCAAGCCAAAATAGTATTTCGTTAAATGATTTAAAAAATAAAAATCGTAAATCAAAATAACTATTATAAAAAATATTTATTGGTAATAGTTAGCTATGCATAAAGCGAATGAATAAAGATTATTAATTAGCTATTACGTTTCTTAATTTGGCGATTTTGTGTTAACTTGATTGTTATCCAAATAACAA
>NZ_PCYV01000052.1:0-7536 GCF_002553785.1 Lactobacillus sp. UMNPBX15 | reverse complement strand
GTAAATTTATTTTCTTAAATCATTGATAATACTTGACTTTGGGTAGAAAAAAAGCTCCACTTTTATGGAGCCTTTAAATATTAACCTTTCTGATTAGCCTACAATTAGCTTTAAAAGGAATAACAGAAAGCATATATTGATTTCAATCCACGCACTCATATAAATGCGACCATAATTTTAAAAATTGTTTTAACAACAATCTTAAAATTAGATTCTTAATTATTATATCAGATCAAATAATGCAGCTGCAGAACATTTCACTAATTTATTCATTGTTATCCTTCCTTACTAATTCATATCATTCTGTATACGCAAAAAAGGACGATTTCCACTAAGGAATCGCCTTTTTTATTGTAAATATATTTATTTGTAATTCTCTTGAGTTAGATAAAAAATTGACGTCGTGAAGACTTTAAGCCATTGTTTGTTGTATTTACATTTCTCATGAGTTAAATGAAGATTTTAAACAAAACGTTTGTTTTCTACTTATAAAATTATATCAAAAGATATCAACTAAGAATAGTAGTTTCAAGTAGAAATTTATCAATCTTATTTTTGATGTTTTTTATTAAAGTCTCTAATAAATTGTTTCAGCTCATCATCAGGTTTAAACTCACAACGCTTTATCTCACTACTAAACAAAAATTCATTAAATGGTGGAAGGCTCCAACGTGGATTACTGTATAGGATTGCTTCAATCTTAGCAACAATGCCTATCGGTATAAATATGGTAACCATATTACTGCTTCTTAGATGTCCTGTTTTATAATCCGTGTCATACCACATTAAAGTTAGGCTGTTTCCTTCTCCAGTATGATAAGGCTCATCCGCAAAGCCTTCGTAGACTTTACCATCATTCGTAGTAATTCTAGCTTTCTGACCTAGAATACTATATTTGTGTTGTGTAAGTTCATCTAAATCTATAAATCGAGATTCGACTACTTCACCACTTAATCGATATCTAGTGAATATTGGCATGGTACTATTCCTGTTTCTATATTTAAATTAATAATTACCATAGCGTTTTGCAGTAGCTCTTGAACGATAGAAATAAATGTATCCTCCGCCTTGTTGGAAATATAGTGCTTTATGATGATGACGACTTACTACACGGAAAGTTGTATCGCTACCACCCTTTGCAAAAAGAATGATCATTGACTTTCCTTTATAACGAACGAGATTATGTCTGCTTACTCCTTCACCAACGTCTTTATAGCCACCATGATAAAAATTAGTGTAAGTCTTACCCACTACATTTCCACCTACAGAGTTGGCAGTAATTTTCATTTTGTCATGCTTATTGGCATACCACGTTTCTCGAAATCTCTTAGGAATATATGCTCTCTTTAGTGAACTGGCTTGTACAGTCTGACTTTCTATCGGATTTTTGTCATGAGAGAATAACATTCCACCTACAAATACTAATAAAAGAGCTAAACCGACAAGAATGTATTTAAGATTCTTTTTCTTCATTATTTACCTCATTAAATACTTATTTAGATAACTTGCTTACCGAATTCATGAACTCTTTGATTTTCATAACAATACGTTTTTGTTCTTGCAATGGTGGAAGTGGAACAATTAAATTTTTAGATCGAACTATAGTCAAAGTTCCCACTGTAGTACCTCTATTATTATGTATTTCTTTTAGCATATATGGACATTGAACATACCAACTAAGATATTTAGGATCTATATCACCAAAATTCTTTAGCCATATAATATTTCCGTCTTTAAAATAAAATTCTTTATCCTTAGGAACTATATATGGGACACCTAAGGTACCCACTCCTGTTAAAAGGATATCACCTTCGTTAGGTTTCCCAGATACTTTTATTTTTTCTAAATAAGTATCTTCATCAATAAAAATAGGATCTTTTAGCGGTCTATTTTTATTGATACTTACAATTTCTCTAGCTCTATAAAAAGGAATTCCTGAATCTCTCCATTCCTTTTTCATTACTCTCTTGCTAGAAGTAATATCAAAAATATTTCCTAATCTCACCCATTCCCAACTATCAGGAATATCAAATGGCTTTTCATCATCATTAATTGAAGGTAACTTCTTGCTCTTCTTAATCTTGCCTTCTTTAATTAATTCGGCTTTTTCATTTTCAATCTTCTTGATTAATTCACTGGCTGGTTCATCACTAAGGTTTTGCTTAACCAGCTTACCTTCCATGGCATACTGCAAGACAGATTGTTTTAATTTATCTTCAAATTCATTATCAATCTTTTGAAGACGATTATATGATTCAGCATATTCATCCACCAAAGGCATTAATTTTTCAATTTTGGCTACAATACGTTTTTGTTCTTCTAATGGTGGGAGTGGTATTACCATTTTTGCTAAAAAAGTTGTACCTACACGCGGCATTTTCATACCGTACATAGAATCATTAACAAGATCAACGAAATATGGTGAAAGCATAACATATCTTAAATACTGTGGAATCAAAGTATTAATATCAACTACATTAATTGGAAACATTTCAGTAGTTATAAATCCATCCGCTTTAGCAACTTCAACTTTTCGAAGATAAGGTCGCAATTTTCCATACAAGACTGCATTTTTAGAAAAAGAGTATTTATTGCTTTTATAAATATCAGTAGACTTTTTTCTAACAATTGCTAAAAATCCTCCACCATCTTTACGAACATCCTTCATATCTACAACCCACGAATTATCAGGAATAGATGTCCCTTTTACAGAATCAAAATTTCCAAATGTGGTAATTTGCTTTAGTCTTCCGTACGTCCAATTTTTTGGAATATCAAATGGCTTTTCCTCATCAGTAATTGCAGACAATTTTCTACTTCTCTTAATTTTACCTTCTTCAATTAATTGATCTTTCTCATTTTCGATCTTCTTAAGCAATTCACTGGCAGGTTCATCATTAGGATCTTGCTTAACTAGCTTACCTTCCACTGCATATTGAAGAATTGAAGCTTTTAATTGTTCAGGAGTCATTAGTCATCCTCCTCAAGCAATTGTTTAATAATGGATAATTGTTTATCAATCTTCGCATTTAATTCTTTACGCTCTTTTTGATATTTATCCATCAATTCAAATGGTGGTAGAACTTCTTCAGTTTCTGTTGGAAAGCCACACAAATCAAAGTTGTAATTATTCTTAGCTAATTCTTCAGGAGTATAAGCCTTAGACTTGTAATTACCATCATCATCTTGAATTTCATGACGATCATTCCACCATTCACGTACAGGATCAAAATGTTCCAGTTTCATTGGACGAGTCTTAGAGAAGTGCTTATATCCTTTAGGCATGTCTAATCTATAGAACCAAGTTTCTTTAGTAGGACCTGTCTTATCAAAGAAAAGAATATTAGTTGCAATCGAGGTATATGGACTAAAAATACTACCTGGCAAACGAATAATTGTATGAAGGTTAAAGTCTTTAAGCATACGTTTCTTGATGTTAAGTTTTGCACCGTCGTTACCGAATAAGAAACCATCTGGCAAAATTACACCGACTTTACCATTGTCTTTAATTCGATACATGATCAGTGCTAAGAATAAGTCAGCAGTTTCACTACTTTGTAAATCTGTAGGGAAGTTTTGCTTAATAATAGGTAATTCTGATCCACCGAATGGAGGATTCATCATAATCAAATCAAACTTATCTTTGTCAGTATATTCAGTAACACGCTTTTCGAGCGAGTTCCCGTGAACAATATCTGGATTATCAACATCATGAAGAAGCAAGTTGGTTACGGCCAAGATATATGGTTGACCTTTCTTCTCAATACCAAAAACTTCTTTATTGTAGAGTTCCTTATCTTCAACAGTCTTAACTTGTTTATTTAAGATATTTAAGGCACTAACAAGAAAGCCGCCAGTACCACAAGCCAAATCAGCAATTCTTTGACCTAATTTTGGCTTTAAAGTTTCTGCAATAAAGTCTGTTAAAGCACGAGGAGTATAGAATTCACCAGAACTACCAGCACTTTGAAGTTCTTTTAAGATGCTTTCATAGATATCACCAAACAAGTGACGATCTTTAGGATCAGTAAAGTCAACTTCATCAACCACGTTAACTACTTGACGCAATAAAACACCATTCTTCATATAGTTGTTAGCATCAATAAAGGCATCTTTAACAATAGCCTTGCTAATAGGCGTTTCATCAGTTACAGTGATATTTTTTAATGCAGGCAATAATTTGTTGTTAACAAAATCTAGTAATTCATCACTAGTTAATGCCTTACCATCTTTATTATCGTGAGCCCATTCACGCCAGTGCATCCCTTCAGGAATAATTGACTCATAATTATCTTGGTCAATATCCCAAACAAGTTCACGGTCATCATAAACTTTCAAAAACAAGATCCAAGATAATTGTTCAATTCTCTGTGCATCACCATTGATACCTGGATCATTACGCATGATATCTCTTATTCTCTTAACAAACTGAGTAGTTGTACCTGCCATCTAATAAAACTCCCTAACTGTAGATTTTTTCTTTAATTTCTTTAATAGTATTCTCGTAATTCTTCTTACCGCCAAAGGTCAAAATAATCTTAACGGCACCACCATATTTTTCAAATTCAGGTAAACTTAATACCTTATTACTTTCCAAATCAGTAATTCCATCATCTTTATATTTTTCTAGTAAAGCATCAAGAATCTCCCTAGCAGTACCTTGGTATTTATCAAGAATACCTGACTTTTTAACATTCTTAATTCTCTCTGACTTAGTCAGTGGTTTTTGATTGTATGCAAGATGAATCATGAGATCAAATGGATCCATGTCCCTGATACCCTTTTGCTTGATGATTTCCTTATAGAGAATGCCATGCTTTTCCATCTCATCAAGCAGCACTTGTTTCTTATCAGCTTTATTCCAAGCTTGAAGGAAATTATCCAATGTAGCATATGCGCCAAGAATATTCTTCTTAGTGTAGTCAACCAGAGAAGTGGTGATTAGGTTACCATGTTCATCTAAGAATTGAGTTTCAGCATTTGAAACCTTTACATTACGATTTACTTCATATTTTTGCTTAGCAGAATCTGATACACCAGAATGATGAGATTTGTGAGAGCTTGTGCCTTTATTACCATCAATTATCTCAATTGGTTCACCATCAAATGCTGGATCAGCAAATAATCTTGATACTCCACGGAAATCAATAATAGTGAAGTAACTCTTCCCATGATCTGTATCTAATCGAGTACCACGACCGATGATCTGCTTAAATTCTGTCATGGAATTAATGTTTGAATCTAGCACAATTGTTTTACAAGTCTTTACGTTAACACCAGTAGTTAACAATTTTGAAGTTGTAACTATTGTTGGAACTTTACTTGTAACATCTTCAAAGTTATCTAATTGTGCTTTACCTGTATTATCATCACCAGTAATTCTCATAACGTAACGTGAATCTTGAGCAACTAAATCGGTATTTTCATTCACGAAAGCTTGACGCATTCTTTCAGCATGCTCAATGTCTTCGCAAAAGACAATGGTCTTATCCCAGCGTCGATCATTTTCTTTCATATATTTACTTACATATTTAGCCACCATTTCGGTACGTTCATCGATGACTAGACTTTTATCAAAGTCACGTGTTGTATATAACTTCTTATCAAACTCGCGACCATGCTTATCTCTCTCACCTTTAAACGGGCGAAATCCGTTAATATCTACATTGAAGTTAACTCTGATAACTTTGTATGGTGCTAAGAAACCATCTTCAATCCCTTGTTTAAGTGAGTATGTATAAACTGGATCGCCAAAGTATTGAATATTCGAAGCTTCTTTATCATTCTTAGGTGTAGCAGTCATACCTAAATGAGTTACATTAGGGCCATCAAAGTAATCCAAGATCTTGCGCCATTGACTATCAGCCTTAGCAGAACCACGGTGAGCTTCGTCGATTACAACTAAATCAAAAAAGTCTGGTTTAAGTTGCCTAAATGGTTCATGACCCATATCTTCATCTCTCCCTGCTAATTGTTGGTAAAGAGCAAATTGAATTGGATATGCGCTATCCATATGTCCATCTTGAACTTTAGTTATTTTGTCACTTAATGGACTAAAGTCGTTTAACCTTGCTTGATCAACCAGAATATTACGGTCGGCTAAATAAAGGACTCTATGCTTGATGCCAGCCTTTAACAAACGATAGACGATTTGAAAGGCAGTGTAAGTTTTACCCGTACCAGTAGCCATAACTAACAAAATACGACGATCACCATTGGCTATCTTTTCTACTACACGGTTAATAGCATTTTGTTGGTAATATCGAGGTGAATATGTATCTCTGGATGAATAATATGGCTCATTAATTGCTTTGATTTCTTTGTCAGATAGTTTCTTTTCTTTAATATATCTCTTCCAAAGTTCTTCTTTAGTTGGAAATTTATCAAGAGTTAAGGTTCTTTCTTTGCCTGTCAGCATGTCATGCTCAACGAATGCATCCCCATTTGAAGAATAAGCAAATGGAACTTGTAAATCTCTAGCATATCCCATACCTTGTTGCAAACCTGCACTTGGTAATGCATGCTTCTTTCTATCCTTCGCTTCAATTACAGCGATTGGATAGTTAGGCTTGTATAAGAGCAAGTAGTCTACTTTCTTACCGTTTCCACGTTTGGCTACATCATCTACAACATTGATTTGACCATCCGTGTAGTAATATTCCATCAAAGAATCTTTTCTCTTCCAACCTGCTGTTTCAAAAATAGCAGGTGAAATATATCTGTTCTTGATATCCTCCTCCGTTAAATTCATTTTTTCAGGATCCATATCATTCACCTCATTTAGTTAGGATTTGATTCATCAAAAATCACGTTTAGTTCTATTATCGTAAAAAAAGCGCTACAACTCAATATTCCTGCTACTGAAAAAGCCCTTAGTTTTCACTAAGAGCTTTCACTTTATTCAAAAATACAATCTAACAAATGATTTCCGAAATTTGTTGGATGAATTACACCAGGAATTATTTTAATGTAATACTTACCACCTTTGTCTTTATTTCTTAAATAATCATCAAGTAATTCATATTTATTCTGAAATTCTTTTTCCGCAATAGCCAAAAATTCTTCTTGTTTAATTATGCCTAATGATTGTAGTACATCAACAGATTCTATTGGTACTCTTTTTATTTCATCACCTTCATTGCAGAGAAAGGGATCTGAAGCATCTTGGAAACTACTTCCCGTTACATCATAAGTATGGCGTGATTTTGCAATGGGAAAGCTTCGTCCCTCTTGATTATTTAATTCCTGCAAGAAAACGGCATCTTTAAATCCTATTTGAGATAAAACTGTAGCATATCTAGGTGTGATATCTTCGTTCTTTTGGTTGTTAACCCCAGAAGCTAATAAACTAGAAAACATATCTTGCAGTAAGTCATTACTTATTTGATATCGTGATTCCTCTAAAGCTTTAAGTGCCAAGCCTGGTTTATCGAAGTCTCGATCTTCTTCTGGTATATTGTTGACCTTATTAGCAATTTTATGGTTCAGTATAAATTCTTGTGTAAATAGAAATTAGATAACAAAAAAAGAAGGGTT
>NZ_PCYV01000051.1:0-7665 GCF_002553785.1 Lactobacillus sp. UMNPBX15 | reverse complement strand
ATGTTGTTAATCGTTTCAACACCAGTGTTCTTAGCTGATTCAACATCAGCGTCTTTAGTGGCACCATCAATTGCAGCCTTAGCTGTTTTAACTTCATCAGAAACTTGCTTCTTCAAAGCATCCTTTTCTTCAGCAGTTAAGTTTGAAGCATCGATTGCAGCGTCCTTAGTCTTAGCAGCTTGATCAATGGCATCCTTAGCAGCTGATTTAGTTGCTGAAGTAGTAGGCATGTTGTTAATCGTTTCAACACCAGTGTTCTTAGCTGATTCAACATCAGCGTCTTTAGTGGCACCATCAATTGCAGCCTTAGCTGTTTTAACTTCATCAGAAACTTGCTTCTTCAAAGCATCCTTTTCTTCAGCAGTTAAGTTTGAAGCATCGATTGCAGCGTCCTTAGTCTTAGCAGCTTGATCAATGGCATCCTTAGCAGCTGATTTAGTTGCTGAAGTAGTAGGCATGTTGTTAATCGTTTCAACACCAGTGTTCTTAGCTGATTCAACATCAGCGTCTTTAGTGGCACCATCAATTGCAGCCTTAGCTGTTTTAACTTCATCAGAAACTTGCTTCTTCAAAGCATCCTTTTCTTCAGCAGTTAAGTTTGAAGCATCGATTGCAGCGTTCTTCTTCTGAGCAGCTTGATCGATGGCATTATTGGCAAGCCCATCTAAACTTTTCTCATTATCAGTTAAAGCTTGCAAAGCATTATTTATCTCTTTTTGCGTTGACTGATGATTCTCATATACATTTTTGGCTTTTGTTAAAAGTTCTTGATACTCAGCTTTCTTATCCGCACTTGCATATTTAAAGGCATCGGATTGACCCACCTCTTGCATCTTATCCCATAATGCTTTAGCATCTGTAACTTGATACTGAATCGTTAAACGTTCCGGAACTACATAATCAGTTTCCCACGAATTTTCTCCACCAGGATAATTTTCAGTAACAGTTGCTTGCCTATCCCCAGCAACAGACGTGTCAAACGGTGTTGTCATTACCACCGTAGCTGGCAACTCCTTATTATTACTAATATAGTTTGTCGCCGTATTGTCAACTGGATCGCCTTTTCTAAAGACATATCCTGCGTGAGCAGCCTCGGTTAATTTAGGCTTTTTAGCTACTTCAATGGTAATGAACTTAACCCCATTGTTAATGTCAGTATCATTTTCATAAGTTACATTTGTTACATAAGCTCTATAATCGCTATTAATATTACTGTTTATTAATCGAATATCTTGACCAAGAACAATTTGTGAATAAGTTTTATCACTTTTTGGACTAAGAATATAGAAGGTTGATGGCCAAGGGGTACTATAACCCCCAGCTTTAAGTACTAATGGGTCCGAATCCGAGACGGCTCGCATTTCATATGTTAAAGGGTCATCAAAAGAAAAAGTATGATTTTGATACCCTTTAATAGTTACTTTTACTGTAACTTTTACTTTGTCATTAGGAACACTTGCTGGGGTATTTACACCAGTATAAATTTCAGCTTTATTTCCTTTGGCCGCTGGCATATGCGTATCTTCCGTAATCGACACCAACTTCATTGCTAAGCTTCTCTTAGTGCGAGTGTGAACTGCCGTTGAGGTGCTGGTCGTTGTCGGGTGACTGAAGTCCGGTGTCGTAGTTGTTGTTTCGTGCTCTACATCCTTAAGTGCTGACTTAGTGGCTGACGTTGCTGAGGTGTTGGCACTGCTGGTCGCTTGATCATCCGTTGTGCTAGTAACCGCACTGGCTGGGCTAGTTATAGCGTTGGCATCACTGGCACTGCTGGTCGCTTGATCATCCGTTGTGCTAGTAACCGCACTGGCTGGGCTAGTTATAGCGTTGGCATCACTGGCACTGGCCGATTGGTTGACCTCCGCGTGGACCTTCGGAGTCTCCAACATTAAGCCCCCAAAAATCGTGACCCCAATTAAGACTGACGTAAGGTGGCCGGAAACTTTCCGGAGGCTAAACCGTTGCTGTTCCCGATTACCACTCGCTTTTCTGCGCATCATTACTTTGTTTCCTCCTCAATTTATCCGTGATTTTAAGCTGACAACCCCGCCTCACACGTGATTGTTCAACGCGTGGGCCCGCCGCAGCGGTCGCATCACCAAGCTGCTCCCCGCGTAAGCTGGTGTTCGTCACTTGATGTTACTAAAATCCTACTTAGTAATCAATCGATTGTCAACTATCAAAACATAACAAAAAGGCAGATTGTAAAATTTAAGTTGAACATTTAAGTGGACAGAAAAACCCATCAAGGTCTTTAATGGTGTTACCTCAACATTCCATTAGAAAGAAGGACCTTAATGGGCACCACTATTTTATCATTCCAGAACCGCGTTGTCATTGAAACGCTTCATAATGAAGGACGTTCCTTGCGATATATCGCTAAACGTCAATTGCTAGTTTGTAACATTCCAAATTTTGCTAGATTATTCGTCATGACAAGTGCCTCGATCTGTGCTTGCAATCCCACCAAACTACGAGCATAAGTCTGTTCGCTTCCCAAGAGTTTCAATTTAGCAAATGCAGTCTCAATAAGGCGACGCGTCCGCTTACGGGCTGACCGATTATGCTGTTTTGCACCTTTCATATTTGAACGATACGGCGTCCAGATGTCGTGACCCTGTTGCTTAACCTTACTTCGTAAGTCTTTACCGACGTAGCCGACGTCAGCTAGAATTTGTGGACAAGGGCAGTTTTGAAGCAATTCTGGAGCAGCCTTAACGTCATGGATTGACGCTGGTGTCACTTCATAATCGAGAATCAGGCCGCTAGGTTCTACGATCATGTGAACTTTCAAACCATAGAAGTACAGCTGTTTCGTAGCGTTATAGCCAATGTTAGCAATCCCAGCAAACAAGCGAGCTCGAGCATTACGAACCCCTTGACAAAGCGGGAGCGGATAACTATCGATAATGGCTGTTTGGGAAGGCGTAGTCCATGTTAGCAATCCTCGGCGAATTGCTTGAAAAACTGGTGTGACCTGGTTAATCCGACGGATTAGGCGGGAATACTCCAACAAGGGTAACGAAGGGATCGTAGCTTGCACTAAATCGTAAAAGGCCGTCCAAGTTGAAACATGATATTGCGTTTTGAGGAGCATTAGGGCCATTATCTCAGCGTCAGATAGTTTGACGTGTTCAATATTGCGCCATTCCATAAATTTTCGTGGGACAAAATCTTGCATCAACTGTTGTAATTCAGAACAAGTGTGGGCAAAAACCGCTTGAAAATCATGGCGATCATAACTAGACTTAAAGTAACTTAACAAGGCAAAGACTCCTTTTTTAGTCTACTTTGAGTCTAACCTTGTTAGACTTTTTTTGTTAAATGTTACGAACTAGCAAATCGCGTAATTTAACTACAAGGAGAAATGACATATGAGAATTTCCAAAGCAAATCAAAAACTTCAGCAGCAATTGGCAGCGCAACGCCAAGTCCAACATTTTGGCTTGCGTAAGCTTTCAGTGGGGGTCGTGTCAGTGTTACTGTCGACTTCTCTGTACTTCGGGGCTACCAGCGTGGCCCACGCCGCAAGCGGGGGGCCCAATCAAGCATCGACCGCTAGTGAAGCTCCAGTTGATGATAATGTAGAGCAAAAGATCCCTAGCAGTGCTGTCGGTCCTAAGGATGCCACACCCGGGGGAGCTCCAGTTAATCCAGTTGATGATAATGTAGAGCAAAATATCCCTAGCAGTGCTGTCGGTCTTAAGGATGCCACACCCGGGGGAGCTCCAGTTAATCCAGTTGATGATAAGGTAGATCAAAATATCCCTAGCAGTGCTGTCGGTCTTAAGGATGCCACACCGGTTCCGCCGGTTAGTGGACAAGATCGTGCTTCAATCGGTTCGATTTCAAAGGAAACGGTGGATCTAAGTGGTACACCAGTTTATGATGACTTTAATACTTGGGCCGGCTATAGTACAAATGAATTTGGCCCGAATAAGACAATTTCGGTTGTCGTAACCCAGGACGCTAATAATCCTAACTTAAAGCACTATGAAATCACCTTTTTGCCAACGAGTCGTTTTTATAACGGTGATGGTAATCGAGATTACAAAATGTCCAATGCCCGGATGGGATTCGCGTTATCTAAGGATTTAACCATTGTCGGAAATATTAATTTTAAGACGTATTACTACTTAAATAATGCGGACAACTTTAAGGATGGTAAGACGAGTGATGCTAAAGTTCTAGATAAAGAGTTCCTAATCGATCATGGCAAACTTTATGATGCGCAAGGGCACTCGCTCAGTAAAGTCTTTTATTCGGACTATGGTGCGTGGTCAAATGCTTGGAGTCAAGCTAGAAGGGATGCTAATTATAGCCATGATCAATCCCTCTTAATTAGTAATATGAAGTATGCGGATAATGCAACCCAAGTTCATAATCACTTTTTCAATGATGTTCCCGGTTGGGATGGGACTTCACCTCGGGTTTCATATTGGGGACAGCGTGAGGTGCAACGGCAAGGTAACGGGATGGGGATGTTTGCTGAGTCGATCACGATGAATGCTGATAGCAATCCTTCCACCAATGGTCAATATAATCAGGCTGACTTTACCCAAGCATATATGTGGAAGTCTTGGGGGGCATGGAATAATACGCAGGCCGGGACTTATACGGTTTCGTTCGATGCGATTTCCAATCCTGATATTAAGGCTAAACAGACTTTTTCGGGGGTAATTACGGCCTTTGGGACGTTTCAAGGAGGTTCATCTTATTACTACGGTCACCTTACCGGTGAGGAAATATCTAAGGTTCGAGAATATAAGAATATTACCGTCCAGGTGGAGGATAAATTTGATACCAAGGGCTTAGAAAATGTTACGATGCCCGAGCGGGAAATTACTATTGGGTATCAAAAGATTACTAATGAGGTTGAAGGAGTAAATGGGGTTATCTATACCGTAGAGAATCCCTACGATCAGTATAAAAATATTAGTGACACGTATTCTAGCGCGGTAGTGAATACTGGTGATACCTTTACCCACCAATATTCCGTAAATGTCATTGTTCCAAAGGTTGGAACGCAAGTCGTATACCTTGATGCTAACCAAACTGCGCCCGCTAAAACGGCCGATGGCAAGAATTTAATGGCGGATGAATATACTCCGGAAGATATTGCGAAAGATACTGGTGTAACGGCGCCAAAAATTAAAGGGTATACCTTAACTCAAACCCGTTTATTTGATGCGAAAACGGGAACGTTAACGGTTACCAATAATTATGTGCGGACGGTTCCATTGGAGGAATTAAGCAAGGAAGTTACGGATTATACAACTAAGGTTAAGGATTTTTTGAGCTATGTTACTAGTGATGACTTCGTTAACGCTTGGAAGTATAACCCAACAGACCAAACGGTAACCCCACCACAAGATAGTCCAACCGCATATGAAGAAGCATACAAAACAAGGCTAGCAGCCTTAAATGATGCCGCCAAGACTTTGAAAAATGATATTAGTGCCTTGGACCCAGCTAATTATGAGGAATATGGTTATCAATACAACAGTCTGCTAGATACGTATACGAGGGCGGTAGCACCATTTGATTCAAGTACGGGTACCTTAGTAAAGGATTTAAGTACCCTTTATACTGACTTAAGTAAACGAGATCCACAGACTAATAAATTGGTTTTAGATTGGTCCAATCTTCCAATTGATGGGCAAGCCAATGTTAATATTTACCGGAGTAACTTATCTGATTCACTTTCTAGTTGGATGCGGACGATTGGTAGTAAGAGCACCCCAGGAACGATTATTAAGGGGATTTATGATTTAGTCGATGGGGCCGAAAATATCAAGACTACTCCGCGGTACACTGAAGCTAGTCAACCTAGACAAGCGGCCTTTGATCAGGCCTTGAAAAACTTAAAGCCGCAGCTGACAAACGTGACGAACTTTAAGGACTTGGGGGATTACTATAACCTAATGTATTCCCAAAATAAGTTAAAAGAAGCAATTTATCGGCTTGATCATGTCACACCAACTGAAGATACTACAGTAACGTACACGTTCTACGATGAGACTGACAAGAAGCCAGTTGAGGGTCATGATGTTACTGTCACTGGTCAGCCTGGTACTGATCAAAAGGTAAATCTTACTACCCCAGAAGGCTACAAGCTTGCTGAAGGTCAAACCTTACCAACTAGTGTCATGATGCCAAACGCAAACGAGACAATTACTATTAATCTTGTTCACGCTACTAAGGATATCAAGCCAACACCAACTGAAGATACTACAGTAACGTACACGTTCTACGATGAGACTGACAAGAAGCCAGTTGAGGGTCATGATGTTACTGTCACTGGTCAGCCTGGTACTGATCAAAAGGTAAATCTTACTACCCCAGAAGGCTACAAGCTTGCTGAAGGTCAAACCTTACCAACTAGTGTCATGATGCCAAACGCAAACGAGACAATTACTATTAATCTTGTTCACGCTACTAAGGATATCAAGCCAACACCAACTGAAGATACTACAGTAACGTACACGTTCTACGATGAGACTGACAAGAAGCCAGTTGAGGGTCATGATGTTACTGTCACTGGTCAGCCTGGTACTGATCAAAAGGTAAATCTTACTACCCCAGAAGGCTACAAGCTTGCTGAAGGTCAAACCTTACCAACTAGTGTCATGATGCCAAACGCAAACGAGACAATTACTATTAATCTTGTTCACGCTACTAAGGATATCAAGCCAAATGATCCAGGTGTAAATCCAAGCGATCCTGTATATGCTGATATGTTCAAGACCGTAACTCGGACAATCAAGGTTAACAACCCAGATAGAATGGTTGATACTACAACACAGCAGGTTAACTTCAACCGGACTAAGACCATAGATGAAGTTACTGATGAGGTTATTTCCTATGGTAACTGGACATTAGCAACTGATTCGGCTAAGGATTGGGGTCAATTTAATGTTCCACAACTCGACGGCTTTATCTCATATGTTGATGGTAATGCTGCTAAGGAAGTTGCTGAAGAAAACGTAACTGCTGATACAGCTGACGTAACTGTAGAAGTAACTTACAAGAACTCCGGCAACAATGGTAACAATACCACCCCTGGCGATGACGGCAACCATAACACTAACCCTGGTGATAATGGTAACCACAATACTAACCCAGGTAATAACGGTAATAACAATGGTATCAATAATGGTACCCAAAACGGTAATAGTGACGAGACCGTAAACACTAATGTTACTAACAACGGTAATGGTGACAACAGTCAAAACAACAAGCAAGCATTACCACAAACAGGTAATACTAAGAATGATGCGGCTGTAGCTGGATTAGGTTTAGCTGGCTTACTGGCAATGCTTGGTTTAGGCGGATTGAAGAAGAAACGCAACTAGATAACATAATTTTCTTTCCCAATATTTAAGTGCTGTATTCGATTCGTCTAAACTATGAAAAGGACTACTTAGTATTTATTGTAAGCAGTCCTTTTTTTGTTGGTAAATTAGACTCTTTGTTAATCGGTAAGGATGAAGAGAATTTAGAGAACTAGACTAAGCTACTTTAGCTATTGGTCTAGTTCTCTTTTTTGATAATTCCCGAATCATGAGTAAGCGTCAAATAAAATAGTGTACTTAAAAACCGTCCCAGTTACTGTTATACTGAGACGGTTATTTAAGTTCTTTTATTTACAATTCTTCTGGATCT
>NZ_PCYV01000050.1:0-8700 GCF_002553785.1 Lactobacillus sp. UMNPBX15 | reverse complement strand
ATTAAAAAATCAATTTACGAGAAAGATCTATTTACACAAAAGATTTGACAGTTTCCCGCAAACTATTTTACAGTCTCCAATAATCATAATATATATCATTTACATATATTATTTATATGCATTACTTATATATATAATATATAATATGTAGGTAAGAGGTGATAAATATGAGCGAAACAGCAAATTTTAATATGAAACTCCCTAAGAGCATGAAAGAGGAGGCACAAGCTACCTTCAAATCAATGGGAATGGATATGGCAACAGCTACCAGACTTTTCTATACTGCTGTAATTCAACAACAAAAGTTGCCATTTACTCCCCAAGCTGATGATGGTGCATTACAAGTCATTAAAGAGATGCACGATGAAGAAAGTAATGGCAGAGTTTATTCTTCGGCAGAAGATTTCGCTAAAAATTGGTTAAAGGATTTGAATTAATGGAAGTAATACCGAAGAAATATTTTTTAAGAACAGCCAAGAAGTATAAAAAGAAACATTATGACTTATCAAAAGTCAATAAGGTAGTAAGTCTAATCGAAAAAGAAGATTTTAACCAATTATATACTAAACATAAATTAGGTGTCATCCACGGAACGCATCCTCCTTTGTATCATGTTCATGTTGATCGAGCTTATAATGATGATTGGCTATTGTTTTATTTTGGTGACAATAACAAAATTTACTTGTCAGCATTAGGTAATCATAATTTGATTGAACATATTTCTAAGATATTTAATGATTAATCTGTAATGAAAGAATTTCCCGGATTTAAGATTTAAAGAACTAATGAATGAAGAAAAATAAATTCTTGGACTAATTTGCGTTCCATAAAGATAATTAACATGACTAAATACTACACAAGCGGCGAATTTGCGGAAAAAGCGCATGTCTCGATTCGTACGATTCGCTATTATGACCAGAAGAATTTATTAAAACCAGCTGTGCGTGCCAAGGGTGGTGCGCGGCGGTATACAGACCAAGATTTTGCTAAATTGCAACAGATATTGCTACTGAAATATCTGGGTTTTTCACTTAATGAAATTCGAGAGATGACGATTGGGTCAGGGGATGCCCAGGTCTTGCTCAATTCTTTGCAAATTCAAAAGCGTCTAGCTGAAGAACGGCTTGAAGAAATGAAGAATGTGATTACGGCAATCGATTCGACAAGTCAGGCGTTGAAGTCTAACCAGCAAGTTGACTGGAGCCAAATGCTAAAGCTGATTCACCTAACTTCAATGAATCAATCACTTAGTCTGCAATATAAAAATGCCACCAATATCTCTGCCCGCATTCGTTTGCACCGAGATTATTCAGTTAATCAAGAAGGCTGGTTTCCTTGGCTTTTTAGTAACTTACATTTGAAGCCAGGGATGAAAATTCTAGAGCTAGGAGCAGGCAATGGCGCATTGTGGTCACAGAATATTGCTAAAGTATCAAAGAATGTAACAATAGTTCTATCGGATATTTCAGAAGGAATATTGGCTGATGCAAGAAAAACGATTGGCGATCATCCCCAATTCCAATATTCTGTTTTTAATGCTCAAAAAATCCCCTTTGCAGATAATACCTTTGACTTAGTAATCGCTAATCACATGCTTTTTTATTGTGATGATATTCCAAAAGCACTGCAAGAAGTGCAACGCGTGCTTAAGCCTGGTGCTACTTTTACTTGCAGTACTTATTCTAAAAGGCACATGCATGAAATTACAGATTTAGTGCAAAACTACAATGCTAATATTGTATTATCTTCCACTAAATTATATGAGCGTTTTGGCTTAGATAATGGGCGTCAAATATTGAAGCCATATTTTAAAGATATTTCCTGTCACAAATATCAGGATGCAATTGAACTTTCAGACTCAATGCCCATTATTTCTTACATATTATCTTGCCATGGCAATCAAAATTCGATTTTGCTTGATCATTATCAGGATTTTAAACAATATGTAGAAAAGCAAGTTAAAGATGGGTTCCACATTACTAAAGATGCAGGCTTTTTCAGTTGTAAAAAGTAGCATCTTTTTATTTTATCCTCTTGAAGGTGACGTAACGTAATGTTATATACTGCAAATGAATTAAGTTTTTGTAGTGGAGGAATTACATGAAAGTTATTGTTACTGGCGGAGCAGGTTTTATTGGCTCAAACTTCATCTTTTACATGATGAAAAAGCATCCCGATTATGAGATTATTTGCTTAGATAAGTTAACCTATGCAGGTAATTTATCAACCCTGAAGAGCGTTTTAGACAAGCCTAATTTTAAGTTTGTCAAGTTAGATATTTGTGATCGCGAGGGTGTTTACAAGCTTTTTGAAGAAGAAAAGCCCGATGTAGTTGTCAACTTTGCTGCTGAAAGCCACGTTGACCGTTCTATTGAAAACCCTGAGATTTTCTTAGAAACCAATATTATTGGTACTTCAGTATTAATGGACGCATGTCGTAAGTATGGCATCAAGCGATTCCACCAAGTTTCAACTGATGAAGTCTACGGCGATTTGCCACTTGATCGTCCAGATCTCTTCTTCCATGAAGACACGCCGCTTCATACTTCAAGTCCTTACTCATCAAGTAAGGCTAGTGCCGATTTATTGGTTGGTGCATATGGCAGAACTTACAATTTGCCTGTGACGATTTCTCGTTGTTCAAATAATTATGGTCCATATCAGTTCCCTGAAAAGTTAATTCCATTAATGATTCAAAGGGCTTTGAATAATGAAAAACTTCCCGTCTATGGTGATGGTGAAAACGTTCGCGACTGGCTTTATGTTGAAGATCACTGTAAGGCAATTGATCTAATTTTGGAAAATGGTAAGCCAGGTGAAATCTACAACATTGGTGGCCACAACGAAATGCACAATATTGAAATTGTTAAGTTAATTTGTGATTACCTCGATAAGCCATATTCATTGATTGAACATGTAACTGACCGCAAGGGACACGACCGTCGTTACGCTATCGATCCAGATAAGATCCACTCAGAATTAGGCTGGTTGCCAGAGACTATGTTCAAGGATGGAATCAAGAAGACTATTCAATGGTATTTGGATAACAAGGAATGGTGGGAAAACATCATTTCTGGTGATTACCAAAATTACTATGAAGAAATGTATGGCAATAGAAAGGTATTAGATAAGAAGTAATTATGAAAGGAATTATTTTAGCTGGTGGCTCAGGAACACGACTTTATCCATTGACTTTGGTTACTAGTAAGCAATTATTGCCAGTTTATGATAAGCCAATGATTTATTACCCATTGTCTACTTTAATGTTGGCTGGAATTAAGGATATTCTAGTAATTTCCACACCAGCAGATACACCACGTTTCAAGGAATTGTTAGGCGATGGCTCACAATTTGGTATTAAGTTAAGCTACAAGGTTCAGCCAAGTCCAGATGGTTTGGCCCAAGCATTTACTTTAGGCAAAGACTTCATCAATGGTGAACCATGTGCCATGATTTTGGGCGACAATATTTTTTACGGCAATGGTTTTACTAAATTGCTTAAAAACGCTACGGCTGATGCGCAAAAAGGTAAAGCAACTGTCTTTGGCTATTATGTAAATGATCCAGAGCGCTTTGGTGTGGTTGATTTTGATCAAAATGGCAAGGCTGTCTCAATTGAAGAAAAACCGGCCCAGCCTAAGAGCAATTATGCCGTAACTGGATTATACTTTTATCCTGCTGGTGTTAGTGAAAAAGCTGCACAAGTTAAGCCAAGTGCACGTGGTGAATTGGAAATTACCAGTTTAAATGAAATGTACTTGAATGAAGATGATCTAAATGTGCAATTATTGGGTCGTGGCTATGCTTGGCTTGATACGGGAACAATGCAAAGCTTAGTAGATGCAAGTAACTTTGTTAAAATGACGGAAGAACGCCAAGGCGTGTCAATCTCCGCTCCTGAAGAAATTGCTTATGTTCACGGCTGGATTAATGAAGACCAATTGCGCGAAGCTGCTAAGCATTATGGCAAGAGTCCATACGGCAAACACTTAAGATCGGTTGCTGAAGGTAAGTTGCGTTACTAAGATTGAATGAAGAAAGAAGATAAACATGGGACAAATTAAAGTAGAAAAAAATGTCGGCGGTATTGAAGGTTTAGCTGTGATTACACCAACTGTTCATGGTGATGACCGTGGCTATTTTATGGAAACTTTTAATCAAAGAGATATGATGGATGCTGGCTTTAGTATTAATTTTGTGCAAGATAACCAATCAAGTTCAACCAAGGGGGTATTGCGTGGACTTCACTTCCAAAAGCATTATCCACAAATTAAGCTGGTTCGTGCTGTTCGCGGTAGCGTTTTTGACGTTGCTGTTGATCTTCGTAGTGAATCAAAAACTTATGGTAAGTGGTACGGCGTTGAATTGACCGCTGAAAACAAGAAGCAATTCTTGATTCCACAAGGTTTTGCACATGGCTTTTTGGTATTAAGCGATGTAGCTGAATTTTGTTACAAGGTTAATGATTTTTGGCACCCTAATGATGAAGGCGGTATGGCTTGGAACGATCCTGAAATTGGTATCAAGTGGCCACACGTTAAGGGTGAATATCCAGGCAGCCCTGATGCTTCTGGTTATACTTTGGATGATGGCACTAAGTTAAATATGGCTGAACGTGATCAAGAATGGAAAGGTTTAAAGGATACTTTCAAGTTTTAATTAGTGAGGTAAATTAATGAAAGTTTTTGTAACTGGAGTTAATGGTCAATTAGGTCACGACGTGATGAATGAATTGACCAAGCGTGGCTATGAAGGTGTAGGTTCAGACCTTGCTCCTGAATACAGTGGCGTTGAAGACGGCAGTGCTGTTACCAAGATGCCATACGTTTCTTTAGATATCACCGATGCAGATGCAGTTGACAAGGTAATCACTGAAGTAAATCCAGACGTAATTATTCACTGTGCAGCGTGGACAGCTGTGGATATGGCTGAAGATGATGACAAGGTTGAAGCTGTCCGAATGGTTAACGTTGGCGGTACGCAAAACATTGCTAATGTTGCCAAGAAGTTAGACGTACCAATGGTTTACCTTTCAACCGATTATGTATTTGACGGTCAAGGCACCAAGCCATGGGAACCTGACTTCAAGGGTTACAAGCCATTGAACGTTTATGGTGAAACTAAGTTAGGCGGCGAAAAGGCTGTTGCCGATATTTTAGACAAATACTTTATTGTGCGTATCGCTTGGGTATTCGGTGTTAACGGTTCTAACTTTATCAAGACTATGCTCAAGGTTGGTTCTAACCATGATGAAGTTAAGGTTGTTGATGATCAAATCGGTACGCCAACTTACACCTTTGACTTGGCTCGTCTGCTTGTAGATATGATCGAGACTGATAAGTATGGTTACTATCACGCAACCAATTCTGAATTACCAGCAACCGAAAGCGGTTATGATGAAAATGGCACTAAGACCGGCTACATTTCTTGGTACGACTTTACCAAGGAAATCTACCGTCAAGCTGGTTACGACACCAAGGTAACGCCAGTTACCACTGCCGAATATGGTTTGTCCAAAGCAGTTCGTCCATTCAACTCACGTTTAAATAAGAGTAAATTAGTTGAAAATGGCTTTAAGCCATTGCCAACTTGGCCTGATGCCGTTAAGCGGTATTTAGAAATTTTGAAGAAGCAAGGCTTCTTTGACAATTTGAAATAGATGGAAAATGAGGCATTTGGGATGCCTCATTTTTTGTTTAAAGTAATAAATTTAAGGAATCATTCCTCCTTACACAAACTATTTTACAGTCTCTTAATAACAGTTAAGACATTATCACTTATTAATCACAAACACATATTAAACTATCAGATTATTTTATATTATTTGATAAATTTCTACGATATAATGTAGGTATATCAAATACTTAGGAGGTAACAGTGCTATATCATGGTACCACTCAGCTTAATGCTAGGCGCATAGAAAAGGATGGCTTCCATGTTCCTATGCTTGATATACTAAATGTTGAAAGAAATAAAAGAAATTGGAATAAATCGATTGGATCTTTAGGCTATGGATTGTATACTTTTGAAAATGATCCTCAATTAGCTTATGAATTTGCCAGTAAATTCGACCCAAAAAATCCAGTTGTATTTGAATTGCCTAATATAATACCGGAAAAGAATCTATTAGATTTAACAGATCCAGATACTAATCTATTATTTAGAAAGTTTTGTGAAGATGAGCGTAATTCTAAACATGGTGAACGGATTTACGATCATGTTAGGCACAGAGGAAAAGTAAAATCTTATGCTGGTGTTATGACAGAATTATTTATAATTTTTCTTAAAAAGAAATATAAGATAACTACCTTAGGAGTTAAAAGATGGACAGAAACTGATTTACCGGGTGTAAGATATGGTGTAGGAGCTAATGGAATTGAAGTAACCGTTAGAAATGCTCAACTTATTAATATGGGGAAAATAAATATATTAAGAAGGGAAGATATTTATGGATCTTAGCAAAGTACATTTTACTGAAAAAGATGTTCAAGATTTTATGGATAGTTTAGATATTGAAGCTATTTTAAAAAATATTGATAAGATGCCAAATGATGATGACTATGAATCTTCTTTTTCTCATGACATGGAGTTTAACTTAAAAGAAGAAACTGATAAAGATAAACTTATTTTTATGCAGGACTTAGACGATAAAACGAAATATAGAGTAGTGGTAAAAGATTTTGAAACGGATTTAATAGCATGACAGTTATAAACTTTTTAGGATATTCAGTTAATAAAATGCTTCTTGAACAAAAAGAACCTGTTGTTCAAAATAAACAAACTAAAATTGAAGTAAAACAACATTTTAATGTTAGATATAATGTACAAGATAATAAGGCCAATGTGATTTTATCTTATAATGTTGATAAAGATGCTCCTTTTAAGTTAGATGTAGAGTTAGTAGGTCACTTTTCATTTAATGTAGATGAAGATGCAGGAAATAGAGGATTTAATTATTACTTACAAACAAATGCTGTAGCAATTATGTTTCCATATTTAAGACAAGTTTTAACTACTTTAACCGCTTTAACTAATACAATGACTCCAGTAATCTTACCAACTATTAATATTGCAGAATTATTGAAGTCAACTAAACAAGACCAGTAAAATCAAGTAGCTAATCTATTTTTTGATTGCTATGCGATTACAGGGTAGGATGTGTTTTTTGCACATCCTATTTTTGTACTTTTGAAAGAGCAAGATCATTAAGATTTTGCTGATTAAGCCCGAGTTATAAAAGTTATATTCTAAATAAGCTAATCTGGTATATACTAAACATTGAATAATTTGGAGGAGGATGTTATGAAGATTAAAAGAAGTTTTGCCCTTTTAGTAGGGATGCTACTTGCTTTAACAGTAGTTTTAACAATTAATCAACCTAAGCAAGTAAATGCATCAGTTTTTCAAAAAACTACAGTACCTAAGAAATTCCGAGGTACTTGGTATGGTTATGATTATCAAAAGAAGCTCAAGGCATTTAAGATTACAAGTTCTAAGATTGTACTAGCTGGCTATGGTGATTCCAGTATGAAGACCAGAACTTATAAATATACTAAGCGTTCACACAATTCACATGCTGACTATAGTTCACACCAGTTGATTAAATGTAGTGGCAATAGAATGTTTATGAGTTATCCAATGGGTGAAAACGCAGCTGCATATGTTACCAACAACAGTAAAAAGCTTTATGTTGGGATCGATACTTGGGTAGACACATATTACAAGAGTAAAGCTACGGCTAAAAAGAATCATCGTGCTGATATTAAAAGAAGTAGAGTAGCCAAGCTTTTTAAATTAGTTTGGCAACAGTAGTATCAAAATTCAACTTGGAGGAAAAGTTATGAAGAAAAAAACTTTATTAGTGATAGTCGCATTACTATGTTTGACTACCGTTTTGGCAGTTTCAAGCAATACTGTAAATGCGGATAGTATTGATCTTAAAGGCAATTATTTATATGATCGGCAAGGCAAAGCACATAAGATTCCGATCACTAGAAGAGGCAATCATACTAAAGCAGCTGAGCGTGTGGCTAAGTTGATTGCTAGATGTGTTGGTAAAAAGGCTGGGGATACGGATTTAACGAGAGTAGACACCGCGGCATACTATGTTTCGCTATTTGCTGCTCGTGATGCATATTCAATGAAGGCTCCATATTATAATAAAGCTTATGGCGTATTCATTGGCGGTTCATGTTCATGTGCCGGTACAGCTGATGCGATGCAAATGGTTTTGAAACAAATGGGCTTTAAAGCTAGACACGTTAACAAAAATAAGTATACACATCAATGGTGCACTTTAAAGATGGATGGCAAAAATGGTTACGCAGATGGTCAGGCCGGTTTTGCCAATTATGGTAGTTATTTTTCTAAGAAAAATAAGTATGTCATGATTCCAGCAACTAGCGTGGCATTTAAGAAAATGAATGGCGAGTTAGAATAATTAAGTTGTATTTTTGAATAAGATAGTTGAGGACTTTGTTCTTTTGAGCAGGGTCCTTTTTCGTCCATAAAAATAACAACTATATTATTTTATGATTAAATGCATATTTTTTAATGGATTGTCTGATAACAAAAGATTCTTAAAAAGATAATTTGAGACTGTAAAATAGTTTGTGTAAGGATGAATGATTCCTTAAATTTATTTCTTTAAACATTAGAAAAAGGAGTTCCTTTCTCGTATGATTGGTTTGAACAAAAAAA